>NZ_WXWT01000098.1:0-12969 GCF_009904725.1 Vibrio sp. V43_P6S15P86 | reverse complement strand
GCGTACTAGGGTACAAGATAACTCTCCTTTGAGGCAAGTCCACACCCGCGGAAGAGTGTACTCAATGGAGCATATTCGCAATTTTCCAATTAATTAGCTGCACGCAATTGTTTGGTAAAAAAACCAACCGTTTCATAAATACAACAAAAAAAAACCTTTTATAAGAAACTATTTACAGTCTGCCCAACTTTTAACTAGAATATGAATTGGAACTCTAAATAGAGTTTCAAACATCGATGTTTTAAAACTAGTTAACACAAGGATTAATAATGAAGAATACAGCTCTAGCTATTCTTATGGCTCTAAGCGCATCAACTGCATTTGCAGCAGAAGAAGCAGGTTCAGCAGGCGCAGCGTCTGCATCTGCAACAGGTACAACAGCCGTAGCAGTAGGTGCAGCTGCAGCAGTAACTGTAGTGGCAGTTGCAGCGTCAGATAGCGATTCAACATCTACTTCAACATCTACTTCTACTTCTACTTCTACTTCTACTAACTAATTTCGTTTTGTAGATAGAAGATAATCGCCCTGAATGACTCAGGGCGATTTTATTTGTAAGAGGGAATAATGAATATCTTCCGAACGTCTAAATGGATACGCCCACTTCTCACTCTCCCGCTATTCGCCTTACTCTTTGGTTGTACACAAAAGTTCAATGATGTTTCAGCAACCGTTCAAGAAGCGTACGGTAACTACATCGATGTAGAGATGACCCCTGAAGAAATAAATGCCGTTCCTTATGCCAGTGCCTATTTAAAACTTGGGAATCAAAAACAGGTATTTGTTGTTTTAGCTTTTGCAGAGCTAAATCCTCTCAATGGAAAAATACAACTGAAATGGGTAAGTGCTGACAAAGCTATGATCGTTACGGAGAATGGGCATATAGTCAAAACGATAGGTCTACAGAATGGGGACTTAGCGGGTATTTATGGTGATATGCCAGATTTTTCTTCTGATTCAGCCTCTGTCAACTTTGCACTCTCATACGACTGGGCAACACAATACCGTTATGGTTTTCCAGCAAATGTAACGCGTTCTTACTCAGGCCAAAAAACGTTAACAACCCCTATATCCAACACGATGACCGACGTATATAAAGAAGTTGTTGAGTTTAGCAGCCTTTCTCAATCAGTCGAAAACTACTATTGGGTAAACGAGCAAGGTCAGGTTATCAAAACCTTACAATACTTAGGACCAAATATGATTCCGGTTGAGTTAACCATTTTGAAGGGATATAGCAAATCATGAGCAAGCAACTACTAACATTACTCGGTTTGGTCATGCCGCTTTTGAGCACTCCTAGCTTCGCTCAAACAGATACCTCTGCTATGCAACCATTAAATGTTGAATTGCTAGAAGTAGGCAAACAGCTACAATTCCAAGGGCCGGCTCGTCTAGAAAATGTGTTAGCACTAGCTAAGGAGCAAAGCGTCTCTCTGCAATACTCTCTTGGTACCACTTTGTTTGATAAATCGGAACGCGCCGAGAAAACCTCTACCGCTTTGAAAAACTCAGTGCTCAATCAAATGATTCAACACAATTTGGTTACACACCCACTCTACAAATTCATTAAAAATCAAAACTTTGCTCCACGAGTACTGTCTGCGATCGATGTTGATAAAGTTCGACTAAATAAATTCAACAACCCACTGTTGCGCGGCAATTACGTGCTCGCCAGCCCTCTACGCGAAGAAAAGGTGTATTACTTAGGAAACCTAGATAGAGTGTATTCCGTTAAGGCGCAAGCAGGCATCCCTTTGCAGAAGCAAATAGAGAATTTGAAAAGTAGCATTGGTGCGTTATCAACACCGCCAGTGTTGATCTACCCAGATGGTCATGTAGTTGAGGCGCATCACGGAGCTTGGTTAACAACACAATATTACCTACCACCTCTGACCTTGGTATATGTACCGTTTGGTGATCTTGAACGGTCTGACATGGATCAAGATATAATCCGCCTACTCACTCAATTGATACCAAATGCTACAAAGAGACCGTAATGATACCAATTAGAAAAAGCTTAACCCTTTCTTTAATGGGCCCAGCATTGGTTTGGGCTCAAGAAGTACCCTTTGAGGCTCCCTCGTTACAGCCTTCTCAATCTGATTTTGGTGGTGTTGGCTTGATGCAGATGCCAACAGGACGTATGGCTCCTGAAGGGGAATTCAACTTTTCTGTTACCGGTAGTGATGAGTACCTTTTTTACAACGTTACTCTGCAACTAATGCCTTGGTTAGAAACAACCATTCGTTATACTTCGGTGCGAGATTTGCTTTATAGTAAGGATCCTAGTTTCTCGGGAGATACAAACTATACCGATAAAGGTATTGACTTTAAAATTCGATTGCTAAAAGAATCTCAGTATATTCCTGAGCTATCACTGGGTGTTCGAGACTTTGCTGGTACCGGCTTATTCGATGGAGAATACATCGCAGCTACGAAGCGGTATTCCAACTCTGAGCTAGGGACCTTTGATTTTACTTTTGGTATTGGTTGGGGGTCGCTAGGCACTCGAGACAACATCTCTAACCCGACTTGTAAATTGTCAGATCGATTTTGTGAACGCCCCTCTGACTATTTAGATACAGGTGGCACAACTAACTTTGATAGAGCATTTAAAGGACCAACTGCATTGTTTGGTGGTGTTGAATATCAAACCTTACATGCACCATTACGCTTTAAACTCGAATACGATAGCAATGATTACAGCGAAGACTTCCCTGTGATAAAAGGTGGCGTGGACATGACACCACATACTCCTTGGAACGTTGGTATGCTATACCGTGTAGGAATGGCCGATTTTCGTTTAAATTATGAACGCGGAGACACTTTGGTCGCAGGTTTAACGCTCAACACTAACTTCAATGACATGCCATCATTCTGGCGAGATGAGCCTACGCCAGAACTCGAAGATAACCAACCAGAAGAACTATCTGATGTTGACTGGGAACGTGTAACGGAAGATTTAGACAAAATTGCGGGTTACCAAAACACGCGCATTTATGTTGATGACAACACCGTAACTGTCGTTGGTGAACAGAAGAAATATCGTGACCGTACAGAGGCACACGAAAAAGCAGCGGCTGTACTTCATAATGAAATGCCTGAAGACATTGATACCTATGCTATCAACGAACGTAGCCGAGGCTTGGTCGGCGAACAAACGATTATTTCCAAAGAAAAGTACCGCGACTTTGCCCAAGTTAATTACATCAACCCCAAAATAGAAGATGCAACCGCAAAGGCTAGCAATAAGCCAAATGGAGAATCTGTCTATGATGGTTTTAAGCGTTTTGATTGGGGCTTTGCACCGAAGCTTGTTCAAACTCTAGGTAACGCTGAAGATTTCTATCTCTTTAGTGTAGGGCTAAGCGGTAATGCCTCATACTGGCTGACGGACAACCTTGAAATTGGCGGTTCGTTATACTGGGATTGGTATAACAACTACGATAAGTTTAACTATGTCACTCCACCTGATGGCACTACCGTTCCCCGGGTTCGCACCATGTTCCGCGCTTACCAAAATGAACATGCTGTAACCATGTCAAACCTACAATTGACTTGGTTCCAAGAGTATTCCAATACGATGGACCAGCAATTCTACGCGGGTTATCTGGAGAGCATGTTTGCCGGAGTAGGTACCGAGTTTCTTTACCGACCACGAGGAGCTAACTGGGCGATTGGCGCTGATGTCAACGTAATTTCTCAACGTGATCCACAAAGTTACTTCGGTGTTTACGATGAGAAATGGCAAAACGTGCCAGAATATGGACGTCCGTTCCAAGTTATTGATAAAGGCTTCACTGGTTTTGTATCTGGATACTACTATCCTCAATGGGAATTCCTACAAGATTTGATGATCCAAGTCGATGTTGGTCAGTTCCTAGCTGGTGATGTTGGTACACAAATCAATGTTTCTAAGCAGTTCAAGAGTGGCGTAATTGCTGGTGCCTTTGCGTCATTTACAGACTTGTCTGCGGATGAATTTGGTGAAGGTAGCTTTACCAAAGGTTTCTACTTGTCGATTCCATTTGACATCATGACCGTTAAGCCAAGCAACAATCGTGCGAACTTTAGTTGGCAGCCTCTTACTCGTGACGGAGGACAGAAACTCGGACGTAAATACAGCTTGATTGAATTGACCGATGAGCGAAATCCTTGGTATCAAAGGCCTAACCGTTCGGATGTGGAATAATAAAGTAATCAAGGGAGCTGCGGCTCCCTTTTTCATATCTAGATACTGAGTCATAGAATACTCAAACCTACCTTCCTGCTTCCAATAGCGCTACTTTTCGTTTCTTGCTAGAATTCCTGAGAAAATTTTAATCTATGGTGGAAGTTCTATGATCATCGTAACTGGTGGCGCTGGCATGATCGGCAGCAACATTGTTAAAGCACTAAACGAAGCTGGTATTAACGATATCCTGGTTGTCGACAACCTAAAAAATGGAAAAAAATTTAAGAACTTAGTTGATCTGGACATCACAGATTACATGGATCGTGACGACTTTCTGACCCAAATTATGGCGGGCGATGATTTTGGTCCGATTGAGGCAATTTTCCACGAAGGTGCTTGCTCTGCAACGACTGAGTGGGATGGTAAGTACATGATGCTAAACAACTACGAGTACTCTAAAGAGCTGCTTCATTACTGTTTAGATCGCGAGATTCCATTCCTATACGCTTCTTCAGCAGCCACTTACGGCGATACAGATACTTTCGTTGAAGAACGCGAATACGAAGGCGCACTGAATGTATACGGTTACTCGAAACAGCAGTTTGATAACTACGTTCGTCGCCTATGGCAAGACGCTGAAGAACATGGTGAGACCCTTTCTCAAATCACTGGCTTCCGCTACTTCAACGTATATGGCCCACGTGAAGACCACAAAGGTAGCATGGCATCAGTTGCGTTCCACCTAAACAACCAACTTAACGCAGGTGAAAATCCTAAATTGTTCGCGGGCAGCGAATCATTCAAACGCGACTTCGTTTACGTTGGTGATGTCTGTAAAGTAAACCTGTGGTTCTTAGAAAACGGCGTATCAGGCATTTTTAACTGTGGTACTGGCCGTGCTGAATCTTTTGAAGAGGTAGCAAAAGCAGTTATCAAGCATCATGGCAAAGGCCAAATTGAAACCATCCCATTCCCTGAGCACCTAAAAGGCGCTTACCAAGAATTCACACAAGCGGATCTGACCAAACTGCGCACCGCAGGCTGTGATGTTGAATTCAAGACGGTTGCAGAAGGCGTTGCCGAATACTTGACTATCCAAAACAGTTAAGCACCACAAGGTGGTAGAACCATAACCTGCCACCTTTACTCAAGTGCAATAGCCTGTATCATTCCTAACTATCTTTTTTCTCATTTAAACCACTTCGCCCGTACACGAATAGGTAACTAGACACGCCATGACCATAAAACGTGATGACTTCGACCCTAAAGCATATAACCCTGAGTTTAAGCGCCACTTTCTGTCGCCTAAGTACTGGGGCACGTGGTTAGGTGTTATCTTATTTTTACCGTTATCATTAATGCCTCTGGGTTTACAAAAGTGGTTGGCGAAAACCATAGCCCAAAAACTGTCGAAATCCCACAAGGGGCCAGCTCACCGAGCGAGGGTTAACTTTGAGCTGTGTTTTCCGGAAAAGTCGTTCCAAGAACGTGAAGCTTTGATAGAAAAAACACTCTACACAGCGGCCATGTTCTTTTTTCGCTTCGGGTTACTAAGTTTACGCTCACCAAAGTGGCTTCAGAACCGTTGCCAAATTCGCGGCCTAGACATTTTACGACAGCACATTGATAACAACGAAAATGTGATTTTAATGGTTCCCCACTCTTGGGCAATTGATGTGCCTGCTATCTTGCTCGCTTCAATGGGAATGCCAGTTTCTGCAATGGCGAAGAAACAAAAGAATGATGTTGCTGACTGGCTAATGCACAAGCAAAGAGTCCAATACGGTGGCCGTGTTTATGAACGCTCAGGTGGCATTAAGCCTTTCCTGAAATCCATTCGAGATGGCTATGTAGGGTATTACCTACCCGATCAAGACCACGGCCCAGAGCATAGTGTGTTTGTGGATTTTTTTGCAACACGTAAAGCAACGCTACCTGGTTTAGGCAAAATTGCGAAACTATCACGCTCAAAAGTACTGCCTCTATTTGCGTCGATGAACACTGAAGATGGTACGTTTGATATTGAGATTTTACCAGCGTTTGAGCTGGATAAAGGCGAAGAGCAAGACGCTCGTACCTGTAATGAAGCCATTGAATATTTTGTCGGTGATAAACCCGAACAATATATGTGGGTACTACAGTTGCTGCACTCTCAAGAAGACGGCAATAACTATTACAATTTGTTTAAACCAAGATATAACAGCGACTGGAAAGTGCAGTGAAAGTATTTGTCGTAAGCTTGGCTCGATCGCTAGATCGCCGAGAACGTATTGAAGAAAAGTTAAAACAACAAGGCATTACGTTTGAATTTTTTGATGCAGTAGATGGCTCTGTTGACCGTTTTCTTCATTCAGAAAAAAGTCGTCCTACCATTACTCTACGCCGCAAAGGGTATCAATTAAAAACCAGTGAAGTCGCCTGTTTTGCAAGCCATTACGAGTTGTGGGTTCGCTGTGTTGAGCTTGATGAACCGATCGTCATCTTAGAAGACAACGTCGACCCCGTAGAAGGGCTGAAGCAAGTACTCGAACATACCCTTCCATTGACTTCTAATTATGACTACATCAAGTTGTCTGCCACTCAGAAGCGTGTATTCACCCCAATCGTACCTATTGATGATAATCATATGCTAGGAGGATACTCAGCAGGCACTTGTGGTACCACCGCTTATATCGTCACACCTAAAGCAGCCTCAAAGTTTGTTATGCATGCTCAAGAGTTTATTGAACCAGTCGATGACTACATGGAAAAACCATGGAGACATGGTGTTCAAGTTTACAGCGTGTCTCCAGATCTCTTTACTAGAGCAGAGATTGCTTCGACGATTGGTGGTAAAAGAAAAGATAAATCCAAAATGACTCTTGCGAATAAAATATACGCTGAACTTTTTAGAACTTATGAGTCAATTTTGAAATTCCTATACTGGAAAAACAAAGCATGAAGATTTTAGTCATTGGCCCTGCATGGGTCGGCGATATGGTAATGTCGCAATCGTTATATATCGTATTAAAGCAACGCCATCCAGATAGCCAAATTGACGTTATCGCTCCAGGATGGTGTAAACCGATTCTTGAGCGTATGCCAGAAATCCACCAAGCGATTGAAATGCCTATCGGTCATGGTGAGTTTAACTTATTAGGCCGCAGGGAAATTGGTAAATCATTACGTGAAAAGCAATATGACCACGCCTATATCTTGCCTAAATCAGCGAAATCAGCACTGATCCCATGGTTTGCCAACATTCCTCTTCGTACTGGCTGGAAAGGAGAAATGCGCTATGGTTTATTGAATGACTTACGCCCTAACATGAAGTCTTTTCAGTACATGGTAGAGCGCTATGTAGCGTTAGCTTATCCAAAAGCAGAAATGGTGGATTCTAACTCTCTTGGCGGGCTTGAAACTTTACCTCGCCCACGCCTTGCAATCAACGAAGCAGAGCAACAAGCCACGCTCAAAAAGTTCAACTTAACGCAAGACCAACCAATTATTGGACTGTGCCCAGGAGCAGAGTTTGGTCCTGCCAAAAAATGGCCCGAAACACACTACGCTGAAGTTGCGACACAAATGGCTCGATCTGGGCATCAAATCTGGTTGTTTGGTTCTCAAAAAGACTTAGAGACTTGTAATAATATTCGCGCACTTGTTCCGACGCAATTCCATGAGCACATTCATGTTCTGGCAGGCCAAACCAGCTTAATTGAAGCGGTCGACTTACTTGCTGCATGTAAGACTGTTGTCGCGAATGACTCAGGCTTAATGCATGTGGCAGCTGCGGTTGGTTGTAATGTTGTTGCAGTGTATGGCTCAACTTCACCGAAGTACACCCCCCCACTCGCAGAAAAAGTGGAGATTGTTTATACCGATATTGATTGTCGCCCTTGTTTCCAGCGTGAATGTCAATACAAACACCTTAAGTGCTTGACAGAACTTTCGCCTAAGCAAGTGCTAGATAGCATCCAAAAACTTGACGCCATTACGATAAGCTCATGTTAGTTCGTATTGTTTATACCTTACTACTCGCTCTAGCGTCACCGCTGCTTTTATTTGGTTTGTACAAGAGCAAACCAAATAAGCCTAAGTTCGGCTCTCGCTGGAAAGAGCACTTTGGTATCACTCCCAAGCTAAAAAGCAACGACAAACCTATTTGGATACATGCCGTATCTGTTGGTGAAAGCATAGCAGCAACACCTTTAATTAAAGCCCTTAAGGAACAAAACCCCGAACAATCTATTCTAGTTACAACAACAACAAGTACGGGAGCTGAACAGATTGCTAAGTTGGGTGATTTAATTGAACACCGCTATATGCCAATTGACTTTGGGTTCGCTATCAAAGGTTTTCTTAAAGCAGTGCAGCCAAAACAGATGTTGATCATTGAGACTGAGCTGTGGCCAAACACGCTTCACAATGTTCACAAAGCTGGTATCCCTATAACTGTCGTGAATGCGCGCCTATCTGAAAAATCGTGTCAGAACTACGCCAAAATACAGCGGCTTTTTAACCAGCTTCATCCATGCCTAACTCAAGTACTCTGCCAAACGGATTCAGATGCAGAGCGCTTCGAACGCTTAGGCGTTGAGAAAAAGAAACTATCCGTTACTGGCTCGATTAAGTTCGATATTCAAATATCAGAGCAAGTGAAGCAGCAAGGACAGCAGCTTCGAGCCCAACTTGGAAACGATCGTCCGATTTGGATTGCAGCTAGCACCCACAAAGGCGAGGACGAACAGGTATTAGATGCACATAGACAAGTTTTAAAATCTCTTCCAAATGCTTTACTCGTTTTGGTTCCTCGCCATCCAGAACGATTTGATGATGTATTCACGCTTTGCCAACAGCAAGGCTTTAACACTGTGCGTCGCACTTCAACTCATGCAGTAGAGACGAATACTCAAGTATATCTCGGCGATACTATGGGTGAGATGCTAACGTTGATGGGTGCAGCGGACATCTGCTTTATGGGCGGTAGCCTAATTGGAGATAAGGTTGGTGGGCACAATGTGCTAGAGCCTGCCATGTTAGAAAAAGTCATAATCACTGGCCCTAGCTATTTCAACTTTAAGGAGATTGTTGAAAACTTACTAGCTGTGGATGGTATCTTAATTGTGCCAGACTCAACGACCCTTGCCCTAAGGACTACAGAGATCATTTCTCAACAAGATAAATATTTACTCCGAGCTTTGCATGCTAATAAATGGGCCTCATCCAATCAAGGCGCTCTAAACCGAACAATGAGCTTACTCCCACAAAGTGATAAGTAATAACTTAATAATTAGTTTGATAAATACCTCACTTTTACTATTAAGCTTGTATGTTTTACTGTACTAAGCACATCACCTGTTTAACTTAAAAAGAATATCCATTATGCAAAAAATTTTAGACTGTACTCTTCGCGATGGTGGCTACTATAATCACTGGGACTTTTCACCAGAAGTCGTTGACGCTTACCTCACTGCAGTTGCAAAAGCTAAAATTGATTATGTTGAATTAGGGCTTCGTAATTATCCTAAATCTGTTTACAGTGGTCCATTTGCTTATACGACTGAAGAGTTTCTAAACACGCTACACCTACCGAAAGGTCCGACATATGGCGTAATGGTTGATGCAAAAACTTTGCTAGATGCGGGTAAGCCTGTTGAAGCTGCCATCAATGATCTTTTTGTACCAGCACAAGAAAGTAAAGTTGATCTCGTTCGTATCGCGGCACATTTCAATGAAGCAGAGCAGTGTGAAAGCATGATTAAAGCTTTCAAAGAAATGGGGTATATCGTTGGCCTAAATCTGATGCAAGCGGGCGGAAAACCATCCCAAGTTATTGCGGAAAAGGTACAGGCGGTAGCAAAAGCAACCCCTGATGTTATCTATTTTGCTGACTCTCTCGGAAATATGGATGGTGCAGAAGTCACTCGCATTGCCGAAATTGTAAAGCAAAACTGGGATGGCGACATTGGTATCCACACCCATAACAACATGGGTCAAGCAATGTCCAATACGATGACTGCTCGTTCGAATGGTGTTACATGGTTGGATGTGACCGTTACCGGAATGGGACGAGGCGCTGGGAATGCCCAGACCGAAAACCTGCTCGCCGAACTTGATGGACTAGATAAATACTTGCCAACAGCAATATATGAACTAGTTATTCGCCATTTTGAGCCAATGCAAAGAAGATACGGTTGGGGCTCAAGCCTTCTATATTACTTGGGGGCCAAAAACGATATTCACCCAACTTACATCCAGAATATGCTTTCAAATCCTAATTACGGAACAGAAGAAATTGTTGGTGCTATCGAGCATTTAAAAAAGCTAGAAGGTACAACAAGCTATAATGGTGATGTCTTAGAAGAAGCGCTTACTGTAGGGAAAATAAGCCAACCGACTGAAAGCCAATCAGATCTATCAGGTATCTTTTCAGGAAAAGAAGTCTTACTGGTCACTAATACGCCCAGTACGGCAACACATAGAGTCGCGATCGAGACATACATTAAGACTCGAAAGCCTATCGTAATTGGCATCAATACAAAGCATGAGATTAACACTGAGCTTTTCGATTACTTTGCTGTATCTCATAACTCTAAATACTTGTCAGAAAGCAGCCATTACTCAGAGGTAGCCAAACCCGTATTTTTGCCAAAGAACCGCTTTGACGAAGACGAGCTAAGTAAATTTAGTAATATTTCTATGATTGATTACAGTAGCACCATAGAGAAGGATACTCTCACCGCCCATAAAAACTACTGTACACTACCGTATGATAATACCGCTGCATATGCGTTATGTATCGCTTTTATAGGTCAAGCGCAGAAGATATCTCTCGTTGGTTTTGATGGTTATGATGTGACTGACCGACGCCAAATGGAAATGAATGAGATCTTTAGCATGGTTAGTCAGCAGTTTGGAAGTACATCAATTCAAGCGTTAACCCCAACCACTTATCCAGTAAAAGCAGGGTCTATTTATGCACCCGCTATTTAATGGCTATGATACTGTTATTTTTGACTGCGATGGCGTGATCCTAGACTCAAATAACCTCAAAATTGATGCCATGCGTAATGCTTTACGCATGGCCCAAGTATCAGAGCTCGAAATAGATAAGTGTTGCACTTATTTTAAAGCTAATTTTGGCAAATCGCGTTTTCATCATGTGAGTTACTTTGTTGAACATTTCATCACAAATGCAGATGAAGCATTGTACGAACGTATACTAAACTGCTACTCAAAGCAGTGTGAAGAGCTATACATGGAAGCTCAACTGACGCCTAATTTTATTGCAGCAATTACAGATTGCCCAGCCAAACTCTATGTAGCGAGTGGATCTGCTCAAGACGAATTACGAGAAGTATTTGTTAAAAGAGAGCTGGCGCAATATTTTACGTTAATTCTAGGATCACCTACCGCGAAAGCAGATAACGTTGCAACCATCCTAAAGGAGTCTTCAGGCGCGGCTCTAATGATCGGTGACGCATTATCAGACTTTCACGCAGCCAAAGAGAATAATATTGATTTTCTTGGCTATCTTCCTTTTTCAAATGTAAAAGAAGAGCTTGAAAGCTTATCAAAAAGTGAAGGTTTCAATATTCTAAGGAGTTGGTAAGCATGAGTGTCCATGTTTTTCTACCATGCCGGAAAGGCAGTGAACGTATCCCAAACAAAAATACCAAAGACTTTGCAGGTGTAAAAGGTGGGTTATTAAAAATCAAACTGGATCAGTTAATCAATATAACTGACCTAGATTCGATAGTCGTATCTTCAAACGATGACTTTGTACTGGATTTTGCTTCAACATATAAAGATTCTCGCATACGAATAGATGAACGCCCAGAGCACCTAGGGGCAAGTTCAACAAGCACTGATGATCTTATTAGATATGTTCCTTCGATTATTACTACGGGTCACGTACTTTGGACTCATGTAACCTCACCATTCTTAGACGAGTCAGGTTATAGCGCTATTATCAAACAGTATAATCAAGCACTCACGGAAGGTTATGATTCATTAATGACGGTCAAAGAACTACGTGGGTTTATTTGGAATAAAGATAAGCCAATTAGCTACGATCGTAATATAGAAAAATGGCCTAGAACTCAGACAATTGAACCTCTTTATGAAATCGATAGCTCAGTCTTTTTAAATAGTGTAGAAAACTACAAAAAGCTAAATGATCGAATTGGACTAAAGCCTTCGATGTACATACAGGATGCAGAGAGCTCAATTGATATAGATTGGCCAGAGGACTTTACTTTCGCTGAATCTATGTGGTTACAGAAAAATAAATGATCATCGGTAAATAGACATTACAATTGTAGCGTCTATTTACCTGTCATTTCATCGTCTAGGATAAGCATCGATCATAGAGAAACTAGACCTATTCACGATTTTTACCCCTTTGAGATCGGCCCATTTATTTAACAGTTGATGTGCATAAAACGTCAAGAAAGTTAATCGCATCAAGTCCGTCATATTAAAAGGTTTGACCTTTTGAGGATTTTCTAGGAGCGGCAACTTCTCTTCTTTTCCATAGAAATGCTTGTAGACCATATAAAGCTGGTTGCTCTCTTGATCAACATGGACATCATTATGGAAGCTCATATCCGCTCCAAATATTTCCACTGAATCATATTCACATAGAATTGCTACATACACAGCAAAGATAAGCACATTGACAGCTGGAGGTGCGACGATACCAGAAGATAGTGCCATTGGGCCATATTTAATATTAGTTACATTACTAGGAATTGCTCGCAGCACTTTTATCGCTATGTTGCTGTTTTTGATATTGCCTTGAATGAACTCT
>NZ_WXWT01000120.1:0-16027 GCF_009904725.1 Vibrio sp. V43_P6S15P86 | reverse complement strand
TTTCATATCTCTGGTTGCCATAACTCCGAGCTCACTATTGCTAAGTCCGAGGATAAGCGTTTTGAGCCAGTGGCGTACTGTCACAAGGGCATGATTGGAAATGGCCATGCCTCCCGTGTTTGGAAAGGTGTTCCGTGGCGCAACAATTCGAAGACAAATTTCATCGTAAGTTCTATTACTTGCGTCTGTCTGTGACCGACGTATGTAATTTCAAATGTACCTATTGCCTTCCTGATGGCTATAAGCCTTCGGGCAATAAAAACTCGTCTTTTTTATCTCTTCCTGAAATCAAACGGGTCGTAAAAGCGTTTGCTGATTGTGGCACGTCAAAAGTGCGCATTACTGGCGGTGAACCAAGTTTACGCAAAGATTTTACCGATATTATCCACTCAGTGGCGACGACGCCTGGTATCCAAAAAGTTGCAACTACGACCAATGGTTACCGCATGGCGAAGCAAGTCGCAGACTGGCGTGAAGCGGGCTTAACTCACATCAACGTCAGCGTGGACAGCCTTGATCCGCGCATGTTCCACCAAATCACGGGTGAAAATAAGTTCACTGAGGTGATGAATGGTATCGAGCGTGCGTTTGAAGTTGGTTATGAGCAAGTCAAAGTTAATGTGGTGTTGATGAAAGATCTTAACCATCAAGAACTGCCAGCGTTTCTCAACTGGATAAAAGATCGTCCAATCCAACTGCGCTTCATCGAATTGATGCAAACGGGTGAGATGGATGATTTATTCAATAAGCATCATGTGTCTGGCGTAGCAATTCGTAATCAGTTGATTGCGAACGGTTGGCTGCTTAAAGTGCGCTCTCATAATGACGGCCCCGCGCAGGTGTTTGTTCATCCAGATTACAAGGGTGAAATTGGCCTGATCATGCCGTATGAAAAAGACTTTTGTGAGAGCTGCAACCGACTACGCGTCTCTGCGATGGGTAAGCTGCATCTGTGTTTGTTTGGAGACCACGGTGTAGAACTACGTGATCTATTGGAACGTGATGAGCAAGAAAGCGAGCTTATTGAACGCATCCAAGCGCAGTTACAAACTAAGTCGGTGAGCCACTTCTTGCACGATGGTAATACGGGTATGACGCCACATCTGGCGTCTATCGGCGGCTAAATCAACTCAAATTTTGTAGGGAAAGCTTATTTATAGGCTAGCTTTCCCTCGCTTTTCTAGAATCGATACCAAACGTATCAAAGTTAAAAGAGAATAGGTGAACACATGGGTCACGCTGAAAGCAAATTTCAACCTGCAAATATTGCCGTTCTAACGGTATCTGACACTCGTACCGAAGAAAACGATACCTCTGGTCGCTACCTTGTTGAACACGCTCAAGAAGCGGGTCACAATGTTGTCGATAAGCAAATTGTTATTGATGATATGTACAAAATTCGCGCAATTGTTTCTCAGTGGATTGCGGACGACAATGTCCAAGCGATCATGATTACTGGTGGTACAGGGTTCACGTCACGTGACAGCACGCCAGAAGCGCTGAAGCCTCTGTTTGATAAAGAAGTAGAAGGTTTTGGTGAATTATTCCGCATGGTGTCTTACGAAGAAATTGGTACGTCAACGATCCAATCGCGTGCAATTGCAGGTTTTGCTAACCATACAGTTATCTTCGCAATGCCTGGTTCAACTGGCGCGTGCCGCACTGGCTGGACGAAGATCATCAAGCAGCAGTTAGATGCAAGCCATCGCCCTTGTAACTTCATGCCGCACCTATCTGTATAACCTTTCCTAAAAGCGAAGGAAAAACAATGACTCAATTTACCCATATCAATGCGTCTGGCGAAGCTAACATGGTCGACGTGTCTGCAAAAGCTGAAACGGTTCGTGAAGCACGTGCAGAAGCATTTGTTCACATGGCCCCAGAAACCTTGCAACTGATTGTTTCCGGGCAGCATCATAAAGGTGATGTGTTCGCGACGGCTCGAATTGCTGGTATCCAAGCTGCAAAGAAAACGTGGGATTTGATTCCACTTTGTCATCCTCTGTTGCTTTCTAAAATCGAAGTTCAGTTGGAGGCTATTGAGTCAGAAAACAAAGTTCGTATTGAGTCTGTTTGCAAGCTTGCAGGTAAAACGGGCGTAGAAATGGAAGCGCTCACGGCGGCTTCTGTTGCTGCACTGACGATTTACGATATGTGTAAAGCGGTGCAAAAAGACATGGTTATCGGTCAAGTTCGTCTCCTAGAAAAGACGGGTGGAAAATCTGGACACTTCAAGGCGGAATCATGATTAAAGTACTTTTTTTTGCTCAAACTCGTGAGCTGATTGGTATCGACAGTGTCGAATTAGATGATCAATTTGAAACGGTTGAAGCGATTCGCGCACATCTCGTGGAAGAGGGCGCTGATAAAAATGGCAAGTGGGATTTGGCTTTAGAGCCAGGAAAGCTACTTGCTGCTGTTAATCAATCTATTGTCCCACTTGATACCGAAGTAAAAGCGGGGGATGAAGTTGCATTTTTCCCACCGGTAACCGGAGGTTAAGATGGACCCACGCGTCTCTGTACAAGTTGAAGACTTTTCCGTTGATCACGAATATCAACGTTTATCCGAAGGTACGGCTGCTGGTGCTGTCGTAACATTCATTGGTAAAGTTCGAGATATGAACCTTGGCGATAATGTTGTTGGTTTGCACTTGGAACACTACCCAGGCATGACTGAGAAGAGCTTGAGCGACATTTGCGATCAAGCTGAATCACGTTGGCCATTATTGGGCGTACGCGTGATTCATCGCGTTGGTGACATGGATAGCGGTGATCAAATCGTCTTTGTTGGTGTTTCAAGTGCACACCGCGGAGCAGCATTTGATGCTTGCGAGTTCATTATGGACTACTTGAAAACCAAAGCACCATTTTGGAAGAAAGAACGCACGACGAATGAAGATCGTTGGATTGAGTCGCGCGATACTGATCACCAAGCTGCACAGCGTTGGGAAAAATAGAACCCACTCCTCATTCTAGTGAAAAAAGCTAAGTGTCAATGGCACTTAGCTTTTTTTGTACTTATCTTCATAATTCTGCTCATTTGACTTCAACACAACCCGTGCTCGCTCTGGTGATATTCTTCACAATAAAAGTTTTTAGCCCAATATATAAACAATTATTTGTTAGACTTCATTTGTCATAAATGTTAAATAATATGTAAATATCTAGCATAAGATGCTATCAAGTGGTTTAAATGTAGATTAATCGAAAGTTTTGTCTGTGGAATGTCGCTTCTGGTCTCCATTTGGCTGGTGAATACTTTTTGATTAGAGTTTACTGCTAGGTATGTGTGGTTTAGTCAGGATTATTGGTTTTTTTGCTACATTTTTATGGCAAATTACTTCAATGATTGCTAATGTGTGCCGCAGTCTTTGTAAGGTTTTAGGCTTTTGTGCTCAGAAAATGCACTAAAAAAATCTAAAACTCTGACCGTTCCAGGCCCTTACAAAGAAGTCATGGATGCTAACGAAAAAATTTGGAGTTTTACGCATGTATAAGAATAAAATCACGCGCGCTTTATTTATTGGTGCTGGTCTTTCTCTCGCTTTAGCTGGTTGTGGCGAAAAGCCTGCAGAGAAACAAGCTGCAGAGCCTGCTCCGGCTCCAGCCCCTGAAGCTAAATCTGATTCTAAAGAGCCAAAACTTGCTGCTGTTCAAGAATTGGTGCGTGGTAACGGTACAGAAGTTGCGACAATAGACCCTCATAAATCTCAAGGTGTTCCAGAATCCCACGTGATTCGCGATCTTCTTGAAGGCCTAGTAAACCAAGATGCGGACGGTAACACTATCCCTGGTGTTGCAGAATCTTGGGAAACTGAAGACAACAAAACATACACTTTCCACCTACGTGAAGACGCAAAATGGTCTAACGGTGATCCTGTTACTGCAGGTGATTTTGTATACAGCTTCCAACGCGCAGTCGACCCAGCAACCGCTTCTCCATACGCTTGGTACATGGAATACACCAAGATGAAGAACGCAAAAGACATTGTTGCGGGTAAAAAAGACAAGAGTGAGTTGGGTGTTAAAGCGGTTGACGACCACACGTTAGTGGTTGAGCTAGACACTGCTGTACCATACTTTGTGATGATGATGGGCCACACAACAGTGAAGCCTGTTCACCAAGCAACCGTTGAAAAGTTCGGCGATCAATGGACGAAGCCTGAGAACTTTGTAGGTAACGGTGCTTATGTTGTTGACAACTGGGTTGTAAACGAGCGTTTAGTTCTAAAACGTAACGAACAATACTGGGACAACGAAAACACGACGCTTGATCAAGTTACTTTCCTACCAATCGAAAACCAAGTAGCGGAAATGAACCGCTTCCTAGCAGGTGAAATTGACTTCACGAATGAACTGCCTACAGAGCACTTCAAGCGTTTGAAGCAAGAGCATCCAGAAGACGTGTCTGTGTCGGGTAACTTGTGTACTTACTACTACATCTTCAACACGAAGAAAAAGCCGTTTGATGATGTTCGCGTACGTAAAGCGATTTCTTATGCGATTGACCGTAATATCGTGACTGATGCGATCCTAGCACAAGGTCAAAAGCCAGCTTATTTCCTAACGCCTGAAATCACGGCGGGTTTCAACCCAGAAATCCCTGCATACGGCAAAATGACGCAAGAAGAGCGTAATGCTGAAGCGGCGCGTCTACTGGAAGAGGCGGGTTACGGTGCAGACAACCCTCTTGAATTTAACCTTCTATACAACACGTCAGAGAACCACAAGAAACTTGCGGTTGCACTGGGTTCAATGTGGAAGAAGACGCTTGGTCTAGACGTTACGCTAGAAAACCAAGAGTGGAAAACTTACCTATCTACCAAAGATTCTGGCAACTTTGAGGTTGCTCGTGCAGGTTGGTGTGGCGACTACAACGAAGCTTCATCTTTCCTAACGCTGATGATGAGTAATAACACTACTGGTGGTATTCACTACGACAGCAAAGAGTACGATGCAATCATGAACAAAGCATTTGCTTCAACTTCTGACGAAGAGCGTCAAGCGCTTTACCTAGAAGCAGAGAAGTTGATGGCAAAAGATATGCCAATCGCACCTATCTACCAGTACGTGAAATCACGTCTACTATCACCGAAAGTTGGTGGCTTCCCAGTCAATAACGCGGAAGACAAGATTTACTCTAAAGATCTCTACATCACAGAGTAATTCGTAACTCGATAGAACTATAAAAATGAGGCTCTACATGTGAGAAATTGCATGTAGCGCCTATCTTTAGTCCAAAAGAATTGGACGACTTCTTTAATTTAACTGTCACAGACTGAAAGAGTGAGTTTATGCTTAAATTCATCGCAAAAAGGATATTTGAGGCGATCCCAACAATGTTGGTTTTGATCACCGTATCTTTCTTTCTTATGCGCTTTGCACCGGGAAACCCTTTCTCGACAGAGCGTCCATTGCCACCCGAAGTAATGGCAAATATCGAAGCTAAATATGGCTTGGATAAACCTGTATTTGAACAATACACCACGTATTTGACCAATGTTATCCAAGGGGATTTCGGGCCGTCATTTAAATACCTTGATTACTCGGTTAACGAGCTGATCGCGGTTGCCTTACCGGTTTCGGCTAAAGTGGGCTTCATCGCCTTTATCTTTACCCTGATTATGGGGGTTACCGTCGGTACCATTGCTGCGCTCAAGCAGAATACTTGGATTGATTACACCATCATGTCGACAGCGATGCTCGGCGTGGTAATGCCTTCTTTTGTATTGGCACCTGCGCTTATCTATCTATTCTCGCTTCACTGGAATATCTTCCCTGCGGGCGGTTGGCAAGATGGTAGCTGGCAGTATTTAGTGCTTCCTGTCATTGGTATGTCACTACTGTATGTTGCAACCTTCGCTCGTATTACGCGTGGTTCGATGATCGAGACACTGAACAGTAACTTTATTCGTACGGCTCGTGCTAAAGGTCTAAGCTACCGTTACATCATCATCAAGCACGCCCTTAAGCCGGCACTTCTTCCTGTTGTTTCTTACATGGGTCCTGCTTTCGTAGGTATCATCACTGGTTCTGTTGTTATCGAAACCATTTTTGGTCTACCAGGTATTGGTAAGCTATTCGTTAACGCTGCGTTTAACCGTGACTACTCGCTAGTAATGGGTGTAACCATCCTGATTGGTTTCCTATTCATTTTATTCAACGCGATTGTAGATATTCTACTTGCAATGATTGACCCGAAAATTCGCTACTAACAGGGACGTTTGGTTATGTTAACGAAAAAAGAAAACCTAGAAGCGATTGAGAAGTTCTCCGAAAACTTGGAGATTGAAGGTCGCAGTCTTTGGCAAGATGCTCGTATCCGTTTTATGCGCAACAAAGCGGCAATGGTGAGCTTATTCCTTCTTGTTCTAATGACGTTGGCGGTGATTATTCTGCCAATGATTGCACCGCACACCTTTGATGATACTGACTGGTACGCGATGCACGTTGCACCGAATGCTGACCATTGGTTTGGTACTGACAGCCTAGGCCGTGATTTATACGTGCGTACGCTAATTGGGGGGCGTATTTCGTTGATGGTGGGTGTTATGGGCGCATTTGTAGCGGTACTGATTGGTACGCTCTACGGCGCAGCATCTGGTTTCATCGGCGGTAAAGTTGACCGCGTAATGATGCGTATTCTAGAAATTTTATACGCGGTACCGTTTATGTTCCTAGTAATCGTACTGGTAACATTCTTCGGTCGTAACATCATGCTGATCTTCGTTGCGATTGGTGCTATCGCATGGCTAGATATGGCGCGTATCGTACGTGGTCAGACACTCAGCTTACGTAGCAAAGAGTTCATCGAAGCTGCACATGTGTGTGGTGTTAGCAACTGGAAAATTATCACTCGTCATATCGTGCCGAATGTACTGGGTATCGTAGCGGTTTACTCTACGCTGCTTATCCCTAGCATGATCCTGACGGAGTCATTCCTATCATTCCTTGGTCTTGGTGTTCAGGAACCGATGACAAGTTGGGGCGCTCTTCTACAAGAAGGTGCACAGACAATGGAAGTGGCAATCTGGCAGCTGGCATTCCCAGCAGTGTTCATGGTTGTGACGCTATTCTGCTTCAACTACGTTGGTGACGGCCTGCGCGATGCGCTGGATCCAAAAGACAGATAATTAAAAGATAAGATTAAGGAAGCAATGATGAGCTTATTAGATGTCAAAGATCTGCGCGTCGAATTCACCACGCAAGATGGTATCGTAACCGCAGTAAACGATTTGAACTTCTCTCTCAACCAAGGCGAAACCTTAGGTATCGTTGGAGAATCGGGATCAGGTAAATCTCAAACCGTATTCGCAATCATGGGCCTTTTGGCTAAAAACGGTATTATCTCTGGTAGCGCAAAGTTTGAAGGCAAAGAAATCTTAAACTTACCAGAAAAAGAACTGAACAAAGTTCGCGCTGAACAGATCGCAATGATCTTCCAAGACCCAATGACATCGCTGAACCCTTACATGAAGGTAAGTGACCAGTTGATGGAAGTGCTTATGCTGCATAAAGGCATGGGCAAAGCGGAAGCATTTGAAGAATCAGTACGCATGCTGGAAGCGGTGAAAATCCCTGAAGCGCGTAAGCGTATCACGATGTACCCGCATGAGTTTTCAGGCGGTATGCGTCAACGTGTAATGATCGCGATGGCGTTGTTATGTCGTCCTAAACTGCTTATTGCCGATGAGCCAACAACAGCACTTGATGTGACGGTTCAAGCACAGATCATGGACCTGCTTAATGAGCTTAAAGACGAGTTCAACACGGCGATCATCATGATCACGCACGACCTTGGTGTTGTTGCAGGTTCGTGTGATAAGGTGCTGGTTATGTATGCAGGTCGTACGATGGAGTACGGCAACGTAAACGAGATCTTCTATAATCCAAGCCACCCTTATGCAGAGGGTCTGCTGAAGGCGATTCCTCGCCTTGATACGGAAGGTGAAATTCTGCCAACCATTCCTGGTAATCCACCAAACTTGCTTCGTTTACCACCGGGCTGCCCTTATCAAGAGCGTTGCCATCGAGTGATGGATCGTTGTAAGCGTGAAGCGCCAATTCTGACTCCATTTGGTGATGGCCGTCAGCGCGCATGTTTTTCTGAATGGGAGGCTTGGAACAAATGAACGCAGTAGATAAAAAGCTAATTCTGGACATTTCAGAGCTGAAAGTTCACTTCAGCATTGCGTCAAAATCGGCATGGCCGTGGTCAAAGCCTTCAAGCCTAAAAGCGGTTGATGGGGTGAACGTTCGACTATACGAAGGGGAAACGCTTGGTGTAGTAGGTGAGTCAGGTTGTGGTAAATCGACGTTTGCGCGCGCCATCATCGGCCTTGTTGAAGCGACGGATGGAGAAGTAGTTTGGTTGGGTCAAGATCTAACTAAGATGAAAGACGTCCAACGTCGTGAAACGCGTAAAGAAATCCAAATGATTTTCCAAGATCCTTTGGCATCTCTTAACCCACGTATGACGGTTGGCGACATTATTGCTGAGCCTCTTGAAACGTTCTACCCAGAACTGTCTAAGCAGGAAGTGAAAGACCGCGTTAAAGAGATGATGGCGAAAGTGGGTCTACTACCAAATGTGATCAACCGTTATCCGCATGAATTCTCGGGTGGTCAATGCCAGCGTATCGGTATTGCGCGTGCGCTTATCCTTAAGCCTAAGATGATCATCTGTGATGAACCCGTATCGGCGCTTGATGTATCTATTCAAGCTCAGGTTGTTAACCTGCTTAAAGAGATTCAAAAAGAACTAGGCCTTTCTCTGGTATTCATTGCGCATGATTTATCAGTGGTTAAACACATCTCAGATCGTGTTTTGGTCATGTACTTGGGTAATGCTGTCGAGCTCGGTGAGGCGGAGGCGCTGTTTGCTGATCCTAAGCACCCATATACACGCGCATTGATGTCAGCGGTTCCGATTCCGGACCCGAACATTGAACGCAGTAAGAAAATCCAAATGCTGGAAGGCGACCTTCCTTCGCCGATCAGCCCACCATCGGGTTGTGTGTTCCGCACTCGTTGCCCACAAGCAACCGAAGAGTGTGCGAAGACGAAGCCAACGATTCAAGGCAACGACGTTCACGCGGTATCTTGTTTGCACGTTAGTGTATAAATTCAGCCTGTGACAGGCTTAAGCGCGACACCTTCATTGGGTCGCGCTTTTTTTATGCATCTGATTTATACATTCGAATTTCTTGAACATGATGTCCTAAATTCAGTGATTTTCTGTTTGATAGGAAACGCTAATATAGACATAAACAGAATGAGAGGAGCGCAATCATGGGTAAGTTGGTCGAAGGTGTTTGGCATGACGTCTGGTATGACACAAAATCAAATGGTGGCAAATTTGTGCGTGAAGATGCCGGATTCCGTAACTGGGTTAAAAACGACCCTGATGCGGAGTTTACGCCAGAGTCCGGTCGATACCATTTGTATGTCTCTCTTGCTTGTCCTTGGGCACATCGAACCCTCATTTTCCGCAAGCTGAAAGGCTTAGAACCCCATATTGATGTCACGGTTGTTTGCCCTGATATGCTCAGCCAAGGCTGGCAAATGGGGCTTCCTGAGCCACTATTTGGTCATACTCGTATGCACCAAATCTACACGCAGGCCAAACCAGATTACACAGGCCGTGTAACTGTGCCTGTGCTTTGGGATAAAAAGACCAATACGATTGTGTCGAATGAGTCGTCAGAAATTATTCGTATGTTTAACTCGGAGTTCAATGAGCTAACAGGAAACCACGATGACTATTATCCAGAACAGCTAAAGCATGTTATTGACGAGTGGAACGATTTTGTTTATCCAAACGTCAACAATGGAGTGTATCGCTGTGGTTTTGCGACCACGCAAGAGGCATATGAAGAAGCATTCGATTCTTTATTTGCTGCGCTAGATAAAATCGATTCGCACCTAGCGACGCATCGTTATTTAGCGGGGAATACTATTACTGAGGCTGATTGGCGTTTGTTTACGACTCTGATCCGTTTCGATGCCGTGTATGTGGGTCACTTCAAATGCAACAAGCAGCGCATCGCAGACTACGAGAATATTCAAGGATACTTAAAAGAGTTGTATCAAGTCGAAGGCGTCGAAGAAACCACGGATTTCTACCATATTAAACGTCACTACTATTTCAGCCACACTAGTATTAACCCGACGCAAGTCGTACCCAAAGGGCCTGATTTAGACTTAAACTCTTCTCATGGAAGAGAAATAATTGGCTAGTTTGCTGCCTCCATCAGAAATGAAAAAGTACTTAACGGTAGGCAATGTCGTTAAGTACTTTTATGCCAACTAAATACTAGGAGTAGGAGAGTGACTTGTAAGTGTGCGCTCGTCTTACTTAGCGCGCACGACGTCCATCACTAATTTTCCGTCGACTTTTACAGGTCCATCTTCTTTGGCTCCGAGTGTATATTCAAATACGCCAGTCTTCATTCCCCCTTTTTCTCCGTGGACCATTAGCATCAGCATGTCGCCAGACTCAACCGGTTCCATCAAAATTGCATTCACGTTCTCATTCTGTCCCATCTTTAGTGGGGCATAGCCGATAACAGGGCCAGGCTTCATTGATTCGTCTGTTCGGTGGACGACCATCCATCCGTTGTCGTCAGCATGAGCCATTTTTGCGGTTACCGTTCCTCCGGACATATCTTGATCAACGCCTTTAATGCTTGGGGCAGAAAAGCTGAATGAAGAAAAACTGAACAGAATTGCAGCTAAACCAAGCTTTAGCAGTGAGTTGTTGATGGAGTTGTTCATATGTATTCCTTACTTATGTGTGAGTTTGCTTAATAGCAGTCCATCTTCGTTACGTAGTTCGAGTAAAAAAGTTCAGTTGAAATGTAAATCATGCTGATAAATTGAATAGGGAGGGCCGCTTCGTTCTATTACGTTTTGGTGGTAGATAAAAGAATAATGAAATTATAAGACGCAATGGTAAGCAGGGAACCGGGGCCATTTTCTGATTATCCTCTCATCGTCACAGCTTCTTACCCATATTCAAATAAACTAATGAGATAACAACCGCTTTTTGACGGAGTGATGCATGGATATCAATGAGTTTGTCAGTGGCGAGCATCTAATTTGGAATCTGCTTATTGCTCTATTACTGGGGGCAATTGTTGGCACCCAACGTGGCTGGGTGATGCGCAATAGCGTAGAAGGCAGTCGTGTCGCGGGCATTCGTACTTTTTCTTTAGTCGGTTTACTCGGTGGTTTAGTTGGCATTCTCGCCAACATTTATACACCTTTACTCATTGGTTTTGCGCTTATCGCTTTAGTCATCCTCACTTGCATCGCTTTTGTTATACAGCAGAAAAAGAGCGGAGATCTGAGCATCACTGGTGTGGTTAGTATTATGGTGGTGTTTGTTCTGGGTAACCTTGCCGTGTCGGGTGAGGCTGTTTTGGCTGCAGCAGCGGCCGTTATTACCGCGGTGGTGCTCGATAACAAAAGAGAGCTACATCAAGCACTACAAAAACTGCAAGAGTATGAGTTAGACGCAGCACTGCGTTTATTACTTATCTCGATAGTCATGTTACCACTGTTACCAAATCAATCTTACGGCCCTTGGAATGCACTTAACCCGTATGAGATTTGGTGGATGGTTGTGCTGATCGCTAGTATCTCGTTTGTCGGTTATTTTGCGATAAAGATCGGCGGGGCGAAGCGAGGTATTTTGTTTACGTCTGTATTTGCTGGTCTTAGCTCTTCGACAGCATTAACGTTGCAGTTTTCCCATTTTTCTCGTGAGCAAGCGAGCATCAGCCCGTTACTCGCTAGTGGTATTCTTTTGAGCTGCGGAACCATGTTCCCTCGTTTACTTATCGTACTGTCTGTTATCAATCCACAATTAGTGAAACTGCTTTGGCCAATTGTGATGGCGATGATGGTTGCGCTGTACATTCCGGCATGGTGGATTTGGCGCAGAAGTGAAGTTGAGCAGATTGAGCAATCAAATAAGCAAACGAACCCTCTTGCTTTGCAGTCGGCACTGTTCTTTGGCCTCGTGTTGGCGGTGATTATGCTGCTTGCTCATGCTTTGTCTGACTGGTTCGGCAATGCGGGTGTGTTGATCCTTTCTGCTTTATCAGGGATTACTGACGTTGATGCGATCTCGTTAACCCTCGGACGTCAAAGTACGCAAACATTAAGCGTGACCACTGCTGCGTTAGGCATTTTGATCGCCGCTTCGGTTAATACCATTGTGAAAATGGGGATGGTCATCGCGATAGGGGATAAGAAGCTTTGGCACCGAATCGCACCAGTGATGACAGGTTGTGTTGTGGTTGGGGCTGGGGTATTTATGGCGCTGTATTCGTAAGCGCGTATTAGTACTATTGCTCATAGCCTCTTTGCTGTGTGGCCAACAATAGAAAAAGCCCTCGACGAATCGAGGGCTTTGGATAGTTGTCCAACTAGATGTCAGAAGCGATTATTTAGCTTCTTGGTCTGCTTGGATTGCTGTTAGAGCGATTGTGTACACGATATCGTCTACTAGCGCGCCACGAGACAAGTCGTTTACAGGCTTGCGCATACCTTGCAGCATTGGACCGATAGAAACTAGGTCAGCTGAACGTTGTACCGCTTTGTAAGTCGTGTTACCCGTGTTTAGGTCTGGGAATACGAATACTGTCGCTTTACCTGCTACTGGAGAGTTAGGCGCTTTAGACGCTGCCACGTTTTCCATGATAGCTGCGTCGTACTGCAGAGGACCGTCGATCACTAGATCAGGACGCTTCTCTTTCGCGATGCGAGTTGCCTCACGTACTTTATCAACGTCTGCACCCTTACCAGATTCACCAGTAGAGTAAGAGATCATAGCAACGCGAGGGTCGATACCGAATGCTGCTGCAGAGTCAGCAGATTGGATAGCGATTTCAGCAAGCTGTTCAGCGGTTGGATCTGGGTTGATCGCACAGTCACCGTAAACCAGTACTTGATCAGGCAGAAGCATGAAGAATACTGAAGATACGATAGACGCATTTGGTGCAGTCTTGATGATTTGGAACGGAGGAACGATAGTGTTCGCCGTAGTATGAACAGCACCAGAAACTAGGCCGTCAACTTCGTCGTTCTCAAGCATCATTGTGCCTAGGAATACTGAATCTTGTAGCTTCTCACGAGCCACAACTTCAGTCATGCCTTTCGCACCGCGCAGCTCAACTAGACGAGCAACGTAGTTTTCACGAACAGCATCGGCATCGATGATGGTTACGCCAGTACCTAGCTCAACGCCTTGTTGAGCTGCTACGCGACGGATTTCATCTGGGTTACCTAGAAGCACACAGTCTGCAATGCCGCGTTCAGCACAGATTGCTGCCGCTTTAACAGTACGTGGTTCGTCACCTTCTGGAAGAACGATACGCTTGCCTGCTTTACGAGCAAGTTCAGTTAGCTGGTAACGGAACGCTGGTGGGCTTAGACGGCGAGACTTCTGAGTGCCTTCAGTCATTGACTCGATCCAGTTACCGTCGATGTGACCAGCAACGTGCTCGTTGATGAACTCGATACGCTCTTTATCGTCTGCAGGTACTTCGATGCTGAAGCTCTGTAGGTTTAGAGATGTCTGCCAAGTGTTACCTTGTGCTTTGAAGATAGGTAGACCAGTGTCGAACGCTGGTTTACATAGACCTTCGATTTCGCGAGGGATGTCGTAACCGCCAGTTAGCAGTACAGCACCAATATCCACACCGTTCATTGCAGCAAGAGAAGCAGCAACGATAACATCAGGACGGTCTGCAGAAGTAACAAGTAGAGAGCCAGGTTTGAAATGCTCAATCATGTTTGGCAGAGAACGTGCACAGAAAGTGATGCTCTTGATGCGACGAGTGTTGATGTCACCTTCGTTGATGATATCTGCTTTCAGGTGCTTAGCCATGTCGATTGCACGAGTCGCAATCAGATCAATGCTCCATGGCACGCAACCTAGTACACGAATTGGAGAAGTGTTGAAGATTTCCATCACTTTCAATTCGTTTTGTTTCGCGCTATCTGCATCGTCAAAGATTTCAGATAGGTCAGGGCGAGTACGGCCAGCTTCGTCAACAGGAGCGTTTAGCTTGTTGATGATAACGCCAGAGATGTTTTTGTTCTTAGTGCCGCCGAAGTTAGAACATGCTACTTCGATACGCTCTTTCAGTTGCGCTGGGTTATCAGTACCTGGAGTCGCAACTAGCACGATTTCTGCACCAAGTGTTGCCGCGATTTCCGCGTTTACTTGGTTTGCAAATGGGTGCTTACGAGTAGGTACAAGACCTTCGATTAGCGTAACGTCTGCGTCTTTGTTGATTTGGTTGTAACGTTCAACAACGGTTTCTAGCAGCTCGTCCATGTTGTCGTTACCGATTAGGCTTTCAGCAACAGACATCGCCATTGGCTCACCGATCTTCATATCGCTGTTGTGGCCAACGATAGTTGAAGTCAGATCTGGCTGATCACCACCTGAACGTGGCTGACAGATTGGCTTGTAGAAAGAAACTTTAACGCCTTTACGCTCCATAGCGCGAAGAACACCCATGCTAACGCTTGTTAGGCCAACGCCTGCGCTAGTAGGGATAAGCATAATAGTACGAGACATTCGTAGAGTACCTTTAGCTATTTGGGGGATAAAAGCTCAACTCTTATTCCATGAAGCTCGAAGAATAGGAGTTGAGCCCCTAAGAAATTCGTTTGAATGAAAATCTGGCTAGCCGAGTGGCTAGCCAGTAATTCAATTAAAGACCTGTCAGGCGTGCAGTGTCTTCAGCGATGACTAGCTCTTCGTTAGTAGAGATAACCATTGCAGGGATACGGCTGTTTTCAGTCGTGATAACGCCTTCGCCGCCGAAGCGAGCTTTAAGGTTAGCTTCGCTATCTACTTCGATACCGAAGATGCCAAGACGATTTAGAACCATTTCACGGATAGGGCCAGAGTTCTCGCCGATACCGCCAGTGAAAGTGATTGCGTCTAGACGGCCGTCCATTGAAGCAGTGTAGCCAGCTACGTACTTAGCTAGACGGTGGCAGAACACGTCCATTGCGCGTGTTGCTTCTTCTTTCTCACCGTAGTTGTCTTCAACGAAACGACAATCAGAAGTCACTTCAGTTAGACCTTGAAGACCAGACTCTTTAGTTAGCATCGTGTTGATTTGATCAACAGAGTAACCTAGAGCGTCGTGTAGGTGGAAGACGATAGCAGGGTCGATGTCGCCACAGCGAGTACCCATTACCAGACCTTCAAGTGGAGTAAGACCCATAGAAGTGTCTACAGATTGACCGTTCTTGATCGCACATACAGATGCGCCGTTACCTAGGTGACAGTTGATGATGTTTACTTCTTCAACTGGTTTGTTTAGTAGGCCTGCAACTTCACGAGTGATGAACAAGTGAGAAGTACCGTGCATGCCGTAACGACGGATACCGTGTTCTTTGTATAGGTTGTATGGAAGAGCGTATAGGTAAGACTCTTCAGGCATAGTTTGGTGGAACGCAGTGTCAAATACAGCAACGTTTTTCAGCTCTGGGAAGTTTTTCTTAGCCGCTTCGATACCGATGATGTGAGCAGGGTTATGAAGAGGTGCAAATGTTGCAGCGTCTTGAATACCTTTTAGAACTTCATCAGTAATTAGTGCAGATTGAGTGAACTGCTCGCCGCCGTGAACGATACGGTGACCGATTGCGCCTAGGTTAGCTTTAAGCTCTGGCTTAGAAGCAAGAATAGTTTCTACCATAAACGCTAGTGCTTCTTCGTGAGCTGCACCATTGCCTAGTTGAGCTTCGTGCTTGCCATCAAGTTTCCACTTGATGCGAGCTTCAGGAAGGTGAAGACACTCAGCAAGACCTGACAAGTGCTCGTCGCCGTTCTCGGCATCAACAACGGCAAATTTAAGAGAAGAACTACCGCAGTTTAAAACTAAAACTAGCTTAGACATGTATGACTACCTGTTATTCGTCTGATAAAAAATCAGTTAAAGAATGAAAAATTAATCACAAGAATAGCCGATACCCAGAAGGCTGCGTACTAATCC
>NZ_WXWT01000041.1:0-12972 GCF_009904725.1 Vibrio sp. V43_P6S15P86 | reverse complement strand
GATGAAGAGTTCTCCAAAGGATTTATGTTCAATCACATCGATTGGGATGTCGTTGATTATGGCAATTATTGTGAGAACTCTAGTTATTTTGCTCTCAAAGAAGAAACTCTTTTGACGAAATTACAAGCTAAATTATCTTGTTTATCAAAATCTTATCACCTAAACAAAAGAACTTGGAAGTATTTCAATTTGTTATGTACTCAACATTCAGAACTTCGTCCATGCTTAGAGCAATTCATATCCGAGCATGACAACCGAAGATTAGACATCCAAGCTGAAATGCTGGCAGTAGAAAATGCGATTAACTTATACAAAGATATAACACTACCAGTAGAGAATAGGAGTTAATTTGTACAATTCTATACTTTACGCATATGCTACAAACAACATGCTCGTAGGGACATTTGCCCAAAAGTCGAAGAGTCACCTATCATTTTCTTATTCTGAAGAGTGGTTAGCGTATCATTCATCCTTCCCGCTCTCGTTAAGTCTACCTCTAGTGAAAGGTGAGGTTTCGTCATTTAATGTATTGAATTTTTTAAACAACCTCCTTCCTGACTTAACGGGTGAGCGATTAGAACTTGCTCGCTCAATAGGTGTGCAATCCGTCGATGCTCTCACTTTACTCTCTAAAATCGGACACGACTGTACAGGAAGCATTTCGTTCACTGACTGCAAGGAGCCTCCCGTTGTAGCATGGGAATATCAAGAACTATCTATAAGCCAATTAGATGAAATCGTTACTCAGCGTAAGTCATTTCTTCCTTTTTTTGGTGATTACCGTCCGTGTATTTCAGGGACACAACCCAAAACAACGCTAATGAAGTTGAATGACAAGTGGTATGTACCACAAGGAAAATCAATCAGTAGCCACATTATCAAGTATTCGATGGGGGCGATTGCACAAAATAACTCAGTGCTAGATATGAGAAGCAGTGTTGAGAATGAATTCATTTGTGCTCAAATTGCCAAGAAGCTTGGTTTTAATGTACCTAATGTGGAGATAATTACTACCGCGTCAGGAGCTAAAGCCTTAGCTTTAGAGCGGTTCGATAGATGTTTTAGTAGCAGTGTCGCGTCTCGTAGACATCAAGAAGATTTTTGCCAGATTTTCGGCGTTCCTGAAAATAAAAAGTATCAATCGGAGAACCAACTGGGCACTTCTAAGATTGCTGATTTTTTAACTGCTTCTACAAAAGGCCATGAAAATACTCGTGATTTTTTTAAGTTTATGATTTTACAGTACCTTCTTGGGGCAACTGATGGGCATCTGAAAAATTTTTCGGTGCATATTGATTCCAATGGATTCCATCAACTCACACCATTCTACGATTTACTGTCTGCATATCCTGCTGTAGGTCCTAAAGGATTAAATAAGAGAAAACTAAAGTTATCGATGGGTCTAAAAGCATCCAAAGGATATAAATACCATATCAACAAAATTTGCTTACGACACATAGAGCAAACCGCTATTCAGTTCGGTATTAGTAATGCTGAATGCCATGAAATCCTTTCTGCCTTTCTCGCTCAATTTAGTAGCGCACTTAGCTCTATAGACAATCGATTTCCTGAAAAGGAGTTTTCGCTAGTAAAGGACGCAATATTTCAACATTCCACTAAGATCGTCGAAAAGTTAAACAGATCAATTAAGTAAACATCTCGGGTAACAATTATTGCCCATTTTGTAAACATACTCGTTAACAGTGAGGGAAAGATGGCTGAAACCACAACCAATGGAAGTAACACAACTCTTGATTTGAAGCAGTCTTTCGCTCTGCTAAGTGTCGATAAGAACGGTATCGTAACGATGAAGTTTGGTGATGAGGTAATGGTTTTTATGAACGACAAATGCCCAGCAATTGCTACAGATTTATTAAAAGTGATTGCGTCAATAAAAAACGGGAGTAGCCATCAATGAAACGTGAAAAAGAAAAGAGCAGTGGTCTAACAGAAACTTTGCGTGACAACCAGGATATTGATCGCTTTCTAGACTTACTCGAAAAAGACATAGGACTACATCCTGGTAAGTTGATTGGTCCTTCTCCAGAAATAAAAGAAGAATTAGATAAGATCGTCTGTGAGTATTCTGTCGATTTAGATGGCGGCTATTAGGAGTGAGGATGGTATGAAAGCAAAAATCGGCATTCTATCAGAAGAGCTTGCTCGTAAGCGCATGATTCGCATTGCAGAAGGCAAAGTGACGGCAGAAGAACCTTATCCTCAATTTTTGTTTGAGTCACTGGCAGCTCTTTCACAACTGTTGTCTAACGAAAATGTTGAACTACTGAATTTGATTGCTCGCGAAAAGCCAAACAGTCTTGATGACCTTGCTGAAATGAGTGGGCGTAGTATCAAGGATGTTACTGATACTTTCGAAGCTCTTTCATCTAAAGGTTTTGCTTGTATAGAAACGAAGGGTGGTCAATCTCGACCAATTGCGTTGTTTACAACATTCGAAATCGTTATGGGCAGGTCCCTTTTACTTTGAATCGCTAACTCACAATTGAACTAAAGTGAGTTACGCTGAATTCCCAATATTTATATCAAACTGTATTGTTCCTACGTTTACGACTTAAGCCGATATGTGAGATATCTTTTTACCACAGTAAGAACAGTACCGTGCGTTACCATCAGGATCATGGTGCAGTCCTCTTGAACAATTGAATTTAACCCAAAACGTCCTTCTTAAAATACGCCAGTAATAATACATAGTCATACCCTAGTCATCGTAAATAAGGCTTATTATTGTTGATGACATTGCTTTAGCTATTAGTTCGTTAAACCTGCATTCACTTCCTTGTGTTAGCCTTGAAAACTCATCCAATGGCTAATTTTGTCTCCGCAAAACGTAGTTTTTTCTGGCGTGGGCTGGCTAAAAAGTACGCCAAGGTTAATGGTCCCAATCTCCCCATATACATCATAAAGATGATAATGAGTTCACCCGATGCGGAAAGCTGACCTGTTAAGCCACGAGATAACCCCACAGTACCTAATGCAGAAACCGCTTCAAACACGACATCTATCATCGGGGCATTTTCCGTCAAGAGTAATGCAAAGATGGCTAACCACGTCACTACAACCGAAATCATCGTCAGTGCAAGAGCTTTGCTGATCGTATCTTTCGCGATTTCACGTTTAAACACATGGATTTGCTCATCACGACGTAAGTAAGCGTACGTCGATAAAATCAATACCATAAAGGTGACAACTTTGATGCCACTTGCGGTACTTAACGAACCACCACCAATGAACATCAGCACTAGAATAATTGCCGTTGTTGCATCTTCGAGTTGGTCAATCGCAAGTGTATTAAAGCCTGCGGTTCTTGGGGTTACCGCCTGAAACCAAGAAGCCAGCCACTTACCGAGTTCGCTGAGTGGCGCTAAGGTGTTGGGGTTATCACGCTCGATTAGGTAGATGGCTATCACTGCCACGGCATTGATAAGCACGGTTCCCGTTATCATCATGCGGCTATAAACCGTCAGTTTTGACCACCGACGGTTTCGCTTTAAGTCCATCCAAACCGAAAAGCCTAACCCGCCAATGATAAATAGTCCTGTAATCGTCAGGTTAACGACGGGGTCATCCACATAAGGCATTAAGCTATCAGCACTTAAGGCAAACCCAGCATTATTAAACGCACTGATGGTATAGAAAAAACCGTGAAATAAACTGGTTGCCCAGCCAAGCTCATCGCTCCAATACCAGGTGAGTATGGTCATCCCAACCAGTTCGACGGTCAGAGCAAACATCAGCACGGATTTAGCGGTCGCAACAAGCGTTGAGGAATCGGTTTGATTAAATGCTTCTCTTGCGACTGTACGCTCTAAAAAACCAATTTTCCCTCCCAAAGCAATCAAGGTCACAATGGCAAAGGTCATGAGTCCGAGGCCACCACACTGAATGAGTAAAGCAATGACAACTTGCCCGAATAAAGTGAACTGAGTGCCTGTATCAACCACCACTAGTCCTGTCACCGTTACGGCTGAGGTAGCCGTAAACAAACTCTGTATCCAAGTGATAGGCTCATGAGCCGCGATAGGCAGTTTGAGTAATGCCGTACCCAGCAGGATGAGCAGTAAAAAGCTGCCACTTAAAATCAGGGGCGGCGCACCAACTATTTTTTTTCCTGACTTGGGTTTACGTTCTATCGGCGTGATAGAGGGGTGCCACAATACCATGTCACACCAACCTTGGAGCGAGATACTTTAGCTCAGCGCGAGTGCCGCACAACAGAATGATATCATTCGCTTTCAAGACAAAATCATGACCAATCTGATTGAGCACGTCTTGTTCACGTTTGATGAGAACCGTTTGCACACTGCCTTTGGCATCACCAAGAATTTGTCCAATCGGAGTGTCGTGTAACGATGCTCTGATATGAATTTCAACCACATACAATCCATGACCTAAGGACAAGTAGTTATTCACCATAGGGTAGTTTAGTGCCTGAGCGACACGCACGCCCATTTCCTCTTCAGGGTGAATAATACGTTGAACGCCAAGTTTTGACACTATGGTGTGATGTGCTTTGGTACTGGCCTTGACCCAAATCTCTTTAACACCGAGATTTTTCAATGCCAAAGTGCAAAGCAAACTTGACTGCATATCTTCCCCAATCGCGATCAATACCGCTTCACTGTTGCCAAGATCTAATTCACGCAGCGCATTCTCATCGGTGGAGTCACAAATAATGGCTTGCGTTAACTCCTCGACATATTTCTCAACAATTTTGGGGTCGCGGTCAACGCCCGTCACGGTGTGTCCGAGATGGATCAGTTCAAGACTGGCCGCGATACCAAAACGTCCAAGTCCAATGACAGTAAAATGTGCCATGGCAATACCTTTACTATTTTTTCCAAAAGTGTGGCAATAACATGGCTAACACCGTGAAATATTCCAGTCGGCCAAGGATCATTGCCAGATTTAATATCCAGATGCCTGTATCAGAAACAGGTTGAAAATTGCTTGCTACCACGCCAAAACCAGGTCCAAGCACATTGATACACGCCACCACCGCGGTAAAGGACGACCAAAAGTCCAGTCCTGTTGCCATCATCAGCAAAGTGAACACCACGGTGGTCAGCGCTGCCAGAGACATAAAAGCCATCACAGCATTGGTCACATCGGAGGCCACAACGCGCCCTTGATAACGGATCGGCAAAATGGCTCTGGGATGGGCAATCTGGCGAATTTCTCGTCGAATTACTTTGAACGTAATGATATCGCGCACAAATTTATTGCCCCCTGCGGTTGAACCTGAGCAACCACCAAGATAGGCACAAAACACCAAAAAGAGTGCGCTTGCCGCAGGCCAACTGCCCAAATCCGCTGCCCCAAATCCTGTACTGGTCATAAATGAGACGACGCTGAACATGGCAAAGCTAAGAGAGGTAAGAAAATCGTCATAGGCAGAATGGCTAAAAATGTACCACCCCAAAACAAAGGAGAGAGCAATCGCTGTAAGAATAAATACTCTTGACTCTTCATCAGAGACATACAGACGTAGCCCTGCAAAACCACTTCGAAATACTCGAAAATGAAGACCAAAACTGATCGCGCCCAACATCATGAAAATGTTAGATAGCATAAGGATAAGGTGACTTTCAAAATGCCACATACTGGCGTCATGCGTCGAGAACCCGCCCGTTGAAACCGTGGTAAAACTGTGCGCAATGGCATCGTAAGCCGACATCCCTGCAAGATAGTAAGCCCACGCACACGCAACGGTGATCGCTAAATAGACACCCCAGAGATAATGTGCCGTCTTATTGATACGGGGCGAAAGCTTGTCATCCTTAATGGGTCCAGGCGTTTCTGCCTTAAGCAGTCGCATTCCTCCGACATTGAGCATGGGCAGTACCGCGACGACAAAAATCACCACGCCTAACCCACCCATCCACTGAAGAAATTGACGATACAAGAGAAAAGATTTCGGCATATCGTCCAAGCCAGCCAGGATGGTGGCACCTGTGGTGGTTAAGGCACTGATGGACTCAAATATTGCGTCAGTCATACTGACTTTGGTAACGAAATGGATCGGCAATGCACCTAAGAAGCCAGTTAATACCCAAGTTAAACTGGCAAACATTAACGCATCTCGAAAGGTGACTTTATGCAGCTCACTTTTTCTCAATAGAACGGATAGCAAAAAAGCAGAGAGCATCATTACCGCCGAAGGAGAAAAAAAGTCACCTGATATATGATCTTGAAAAACAAACAGCGACAACAAGCCAAATGAACCTTGCACAATGCCCATCCAAAGCATGGGCATGACCAAGAGTCGAACAGTGTTCTTGAGATTAATCACGAGGTGGCTCCATCGAAACTAAACGGTAGCCAATCCCTGATTCGGTTTTAATGAGCTGTTGTTCGTCTGCGCTGTCGTTGAGTTTTTTGCGCAACTGACTAACCAGAACGCGCAGATAGTGGGTATCGTCGGTATGACTTTCGCCCCACACCTCTCTCAACAAGTCTGTCTGTTTCACAAGTTGCCCTGGTGTAAGCATGAGCATTTCAAGAAACGCAAATTCCTTTTTGGTCAGAATCACTTCGGTATCGTACAGCCAGCATTGATGGGTACTTTTTTGTAGTTTGAGCGCACTAAAAGTAACGATATCGTCGCTAAAATGGTCACTGACCAAGTCTCGCAGCAGTACCTTAATCCGTACAATAAGTTCTTTAATGCCAAACGGCTTACTGAGGTAGTCGTTAGCTCCCGCTTCAAGCAAGCGGATCTTCTCTTCTTCTTGGTCGCGTGCCGTTAGGATGAGCACAGGCGTTTTACTTGACTGACGGATCATCGATAGGAACTCAATACCATCACCATCAGGCAATCCCAAGTCGAGCACCACCACATGCGGCTGAACACGCTCAAATTGCACTTTTGCCGTGGCTAACGAGTCTGCTCCCACGTAATCAAAGCCTTCAGCCGCCAAAGAAATGCGCATAAACGTTTGGATTTGAGGCTCATCATCCACCACCAGTATTTTGTAGTTCACTACTGCTCTCCTTGTTGACTGCTTGGTAGCGAAATCCGAATCAAACAACCTTGTTGTACTTCTACACATTCGATATGGCCTTGATGGGCTGAGACCACGCCTTTTGCCACACTCAACCCAAGGCCAGAGCCAGAATCGTCACTTCTTTTTTCCTTGCCTGAATAAAACAGCTCGAACATTCGTTCTGCTTCATTGGGTTGCAGTGATTGGCCTTGATTGTAAACATCAATCACCACATTCTGCTGACTCTGATAAATTGTCACACTGACCTGTTTATCTTTAGGGGAATAACGCAGCGCATTGTCCAAGACATTAAATAATGCCTGCTCTAGCAAAGCCCGACTGACATCAACCAATGAAACCGCCCCATTGACGACGACCTCAATACTTATTGTGGATGAAGAGAAGCGGCCAATGACGCTTTTTACAATGTGTACTATGGATTCTTGTTGCTTCTGGATACGAACCACGCCGTGTTGCAATTTCGTCGCTTGCAAAAGATTCTCTATGTATTGGTGTAAGCGATGGCTTTCTTTGATGGCACTGTCGAGCAGTTCATCCTTTTCTTGGGCTTGCAGTTGCGTCTGGTATTCTTTAAAGGTGGTGAGATTACCGATAATCCCCGCGAGCGGAGTTCTCAAATCATGAGATACGGAGAGCAAAATTTGGTGGCGCAATTGAACCTGTTCCAACGCATTTTGTTGGCGTCGATACCGCTCAGCGAGCTGGCTAGTGGTAAAGGCAACCACAATAAAAACAAGTAAGTTGATGATGTCATCCAAGTGGAACATCTGAAGCGAATATCGAGGTGTGGTAAAGAGGAAATTGAAACTGACCGCTTCGGCAATCGCAGCCACATAAGCTATTCGTGACTGGCATTGAAGGGCAATCACAACGATAGAAAGCTGGAGTATCAGCAATACCGCGATGGTTGAGCCTAACCAGTGATCAAGTCCTAAAGAGACGACAAGTGCAAGAACAAACACCGACGCTGATAAAATATAACGCTTCTGTAGCCAACTCATTGCCATATAAGTCATTTGAAAGAAAATCTTAACAGCGACTCTATCAGATGCGGAATCAGGGTTCGCGTAAAAAAAGCGTAAAAAATGGCGAAATCTAGAAGCGTTATATCCAATCAGAGGAAGTCACAAACAGCATCGTAACTTCCTCGACTTATGTATTGTTTAAGGTTTTGCAGAGCCTTCATCAACCCACTTCATGTTCAAATCTCTCTGCGGGAAAGGAATAGTTAATCCAGCCGCTTCGATATTCGGCTTCACTTGCTTTTGCACCGCCCAATAGGTATCCCAGTATTTATCCGTTGGACACCAGGCGCGAAGTTGGAGGTTCACTGAACTGTCAGCCAGCATGTGAACAATCACTTGAGGCTCAGGATCTTTAAGGATATGTGGCTGGGACAACGCTAACTCTTTAAGCACATTCAATCCAACCTCGACTGAATCTTGGTAAGAGATACCAACCGTGATATCCATACGACGTTTGTTGTTGCGGCTAAAATTACGAATGGTTGAATTCCAAACGGCACTATTCGGGCTAGAGATGTAGAGGCCATCCGCTGTCTCGAACACAGAAGTGAACAGACCAATATCAACCACACTACCTGAGTAGCTTCCAAATTCTACAAACTCGCCTTTTTTGATCGGCTTCAGAAATAGAATCATGATACCTGCGGCAATGTTGCTCAGTGTGTCTTTCAGAGCTAGGCCAATAGCTAAACCTGCTGCACCGACTAAAGCAACCAAGCTGGCAGTATTGACACCAAACAAGTCTAAAATGATCACCAATCCAACCACGTAGACGGCATAAGAAGCCACCTGTGACAGCAGACGGGCTACGATTTCATCGCCACCGCTCAGTTTACTAGTTGCTTTGAAAACGCCGCGTTTAACAAGCTTAGCGAGCATAGCGGCGGCAATAAAAACAAAAACAGTGATGAGAGTATTTTGTAGGATTTGGATAATCAAATCCTGATGCGTAGTATAAAATGCAATTAAATGGTTCATAGGCGCTCCTTTATAGCCATCCTTTGCGTTTAAAGTAAAAGTAAGGGGCAAATCCTGACGCTAACATTAACCCTAGCGCCCAAGGATAGCCACCAATCCAATCTAGTTCAGGCATAAACTCGAAGTTCATACCATATATACTTGCAATCACCGTCGGTGGGAGGAAAACCACAGCAGCAATTGAGAATATTTTTATGATCTGGTTTTGTTCGATATTGATAAATCCTTGGGTCGAATCCATCAGGAAGTTAATTTTATCGAACAAGAACGTGGTGTGTGACATCAAGGCTTCAATATCTCGGCTAATTTCACTCAAGGTTTCTCGGTGATCATTACGAGATTTTAAATGACGCAATAGGAAAGAGATGTCACGTTGCGTATCCATCAAACACAAACGCACTTTGCCGTTGCTGTCCTCCAAACGAGCTAGGCGGCTAATACATTCTTCTAAATCTGCATCATCATTCTCAAGTACATCATGGCTGACCTTTTCTAATTGGCGGTGAATGTCTTCTAGTGTGTCGGCATGATTTTCGACTTTTTGCTCTAGTAAAGTCACCAACAAACTATCGACATCCTCACAACGAATTTGTCCTTTTCTCGCCCTTAGGCGGAGCAAGCGGAAATCTGCCACCTCTCCTTCGCGAATGGTGATTAAACGCTTATTTTGCAGTATACAGGCAACCGTCACTGTGTTGTGGCGTCCCTCTGTTGGTGAAAGGAACAGAGAGTGAACATGGATCCCTGCGGTATCAATAAAGCATCGTGCGGAGGTTTCGATTTCTTCTACATCTTCCGATTCGGGCAGTTCGATACGTAACAAAGAGCTGATTAATTCTCGTTCTTCATCGGTCGGCTCATGGGCATCAATCCAATCCGCTTGCGCGACCAATTGATGCAGATCGTGTTTGTCATCGTCAGCAATGGTTGTGATCACCCCATTGATAATATTGAAAAATCGTAACATTCGTTATTCCTCAAGCTCATTGTGAATCTCTTCATACGCTTTGCTTCTTTTTTCTTTTAGTTCTCCATCAGCTTCATCGATAAACAGAGCTTTTAAGTGATTCTCATTGGCAACCTGAATACCTTGTTCAGAGCCAAGGCAAAGCAGCGCAGTAGACCAGGCATCCGCTTGAGTTGGGTCGTCGTGAAGAACGGTTACCGACACTGTATGGTGCTTAACGGGCGTTCCTGTTCTGGCATCAATGATATGGGTATAGCGCTGTCCATCTTGATCGAAATAGTGTCGATAAGTACCTGATGTCATAATTGCCTGAGGGAAGTCGAAAGCCAACACTTTCTGTAGCGTTCGTTCTCCAGGCAAGGGCTTTTCAATCGCGATTTTCCACGGCTCGCCATTCGGTTTTACGCCACTCACCACCATTTCTCCCCCGATTTCAACCAGGTAGTTGGTGATTTGGTGTTGTTTAAGTACCTCTGCCAATCGGCCAACGCTGTATCCCTGAGCAATGGAGGATAAATCGACGTGAACTTGCGCAGATGCTTTCGTCATCGTGGCGTCGTCAACCTGAATTTTATCCATGCCCACCGACATCATGACGTTATCAAGCTCTTGTTGTGATGGAATGGATAGCTTATTTTGTGTAAATCCCCAGAGGTCAAACAAAGGCCTGATGGTCAAGTCATAACACCCTCGGGACTGTTGAGAAACGCCTTTCGCGACCTGTATCAGATGAGTAATGTTATTCCCCACCTGACCAGACAAACTCGCTCCCGAGTTGAATGCAGAGATGGTTGAATCGGGACGATAGTTCGACATCTCTTTATCAATTTCGGCGAGTACCACTTCCAGCTCAGCATCTAACTTATTGCTATCAACGGTTTCTTGACTCCAATAGCTCACATGCCATGTTGTCCCTTGAGCCATTCCCGATAGTTTTTCTACCTTAGGAGACGCGCTTTCGCATCCAGAGAGGAAAACAAGACCAACAACAATCCAGCAGAATTTAGACATTACAGCGCTCCATAGATGAGATAACCGTTGTACCCCAAATAACACACCAACAGCACCGCGCCTTCACTGCGAGAGATCGTCTGCGATCTACCAAAACGAGCGGCGGTCAAAAGCAGCAACCCCGTGACAAAAAGCATCGATGTCCAGTCACGCCAGAAGACTTCAGCACCAATATTGCTAATAGGCTCAATGGTGCCAGCAATACCGATGACGGCTAAGGAGTTAAACATATTTGAGCCGACCACATTACCCACAGCTATATCATGCTCGCCTTTACGCGCTGCCACGATGGATGCGGCTAATTCGGGTAAGGACGTTCCTAAGGCCACAATAGTTAGACCAATCAATAAATCGCTGACACCGAGTTGTTGTGCGATTTCCACCGCTCCCCACACCAAAATACGCGAGCTGATAATCAGTAACACTAACCCTGTAATCAACCAGAAAATGGATGACTTCAGTGACATACTTTGGCTAGACAGTTCGTCGTCCATCTCTTGTTCTAAGTGGTCTCCCTTTGAGAGTAATGCGCTCCAGATTGACCAACCAATCAAAAGCATGAATCCACCAATCAACGCCCAGGCTTCTAATGTGCTGATATGGTGATTCCACAACATTGCGCCAATGACAAGCGTGACGAGTAAAAGAATGGGAAGTTCTTTACGGATGATGCTTGAATGCACAGCAATCGGTGCAATGATCGCGGTCACACCGAGTATTAAGGTAATGTTGACAATATTCGAACCGACGGCATTTCCAAGCGCCAGAGCAGGATTGCCATCCATAGCCGCCATAGCCGAAACCACCATTTCGGGAGCCGATGTACCGAATCCGACGACCAACATACCAATCAATAAAGGCGGCATTCCTGCGTAGTTGGCACTAGCGGCTGCGCCTTCAACAAATTTATCTGCACTCCAGACAAGCAGTGCAAAGCCAGCGATAATCGCGAGTGAAGCTAATAGCATGTTTAATCCCTATTAAATAACGTAAAAGTATAGAATAACGGCCAAAATTAATCGGTAGATGACATAAGGCATCATCCCAAATTGATTCAGGAATTTGAGGAAGTAGTGGATCGCCAGTATTGCGGTGAGAAAAGAGGTAACGCTACCAATTAAAAGTGCCAGCCAATCTACGGTTACCGAACTATCCATCGCTACTTCAGCGATTTTGGCTGCTGCCGCGAGAGCAGTAATCGGTATGGCAAGCAAAAAGGACAGGCGAGAGGCTGCTTGTCGATTAAATCCTAGTATCAATGCTGCGGTGATGGTTACGCCTGAACGAGAGGTGCCAGGGATTAAGGCTAATGCTTGCGCACACCCGACAATCAGTACATCTCTCCAACCGAGAGATTCTAACTCTCTAACTTTTCGACCAAAGATATCGGCTAAACCCAGCATCACGCCATAAGCAACGGTTGTAAACAGAATAACCATAACAGAGCGAAGCTGGTCATCGATTAAGTCAAGAAGAAATAACCCAGCTAATGCCGCAGGAAAGGTTCCCCACAAAATCGCCCAGGCTAAGCGACTGTTGGCGGAGGAATATTGACGCTGAGTGATCGATTTACCCCATTCAGTGATCAACAGAGCAATATCTCGTCGAAAGTAGACGAGCACGGCGAGCAGCGTACCGATATGAGTGGCGAGATCGAAGCTAACTCCCTGATCGACTACATCAAGGAAGGTAGGCATTAAGATCAAATGAGCAGAGCTAGAAATGGGGAGAAACTCGGTGATCCCTTGCACAATCCCTAAAAACAAAGCGTACCATGCATCCACAGCAGGTTTCCTTTTGTCATCTCGGGCAGGCAAAAAACAAAAGCTAAATCGCGATCCTACCCGTATCGCGATTTAGCTTAAGTCTTGCCAGAACATGTCGAACGTGAATACCACAAGCGTGAGGCTTGGAGACTGTTGATATTCACTCCACTACTTAATCAGTAGTGGAAGGCTACTCCCTT
>NZ_WXWT01000398.1:0-13055 GCF_009904725.1 Vibrio sp. V43_P6S15P86 | reverse complement strand
ATACCCAATCACTCCGGACTTTGTACTTAAGCTTGGCTGGGCTGCTGGTCGTGTACTAGCAAAACAAGGCACAAAGAAAGTTATTATAGGTAAAGATACGCGTATCTCCGGTTATATGCTTGAATCTGCATTAGAAGCAGGCCTTGCTGCAGCGGGACTTAAAGCAACATTTACTGGTCCAATGCCAACCCCAGCAGTGGCATATTTAACTCAAACTTTCCGCGCAGAGGCGGGGATTGTGATTTCTGCATCGCATAACCCATATTACGACAACGGCATTAAATTCTTTTCTTCTGAAGGTACTAAGCTACCTGACGATATCGAGTTGGCGATTGAAGCTGAGCTGGATAAAGACATTGAATGTGTTGAGTCTGCAGAACTTGGTAAAGCCACTCGTCTAAATGACGCTGCAGGCCGTTACATCGAATTCTGTAAGAGTACTTTCCCATCTGAATTGAGTCTTGCAAACTTTAAAATCGTGGTAGATTGTGCGCACGGTGCAACGTACCACATTGCTCCAAATGTCTTCAAAGAGCTTGGCGCAGAAGTTATTGCAATGGGCGTAGAGCCTAACGGCATCAACATTAATGAAGAAGTGGGCGCAACAGATGTTCGTGCGCTTCAAAAGCGTGTCGTTGAAGAGCAAGCGCACCTTGGTTTAGCATTTGATGGTGATGGTGACCGTATCATTATGGTCGATCACCTTGGCAACAAAGTCGATGGCGACCAAATCGCTTACATTATTGCTCGTGATGCTCTTCGTCGTGGCGAGCTAAAGGGTGGTGTCGTTGGTACGTTGATGACTAACTTGGGCATGGAAAATGGCTTAAAGCAGCTAGGCATTCCATTCGTACGTGCCGCTGTTGGTGACCGTTATGTAATGGAACAGCTGCTAGAAAAAGGCTGGAAAATTGGTGCTGAAAACTCAGGCCATGTGATCTTATTAGATAAAGTCACCACGGGCGATGCGATTGTTGCAGCACTGCAAGTGCTTGCTTCTGTAGTTGGCAGTGATATGTCTTTGCATGAGCTATCGCAAGGCATGACGTTGTATCCTCAGGTTCTAGAAAATGTCCGCTTTGCAGGGGAAAGTAATCCTCTTGAAGCCCAAGCAGTACTAAACGCCGTTGCCGAAGTAGAAGCGACGCTTGGTGATAAAGGACGTGTATTGCTGCGTAAATCTGGCACAGAGCCTTTGATTCGCGTTATGGTGGAAGGTGAGGATGGCGAGCTAGTTCAAAGCTCTGCACTGAAAATTGCCGAAGCTGTAAAAGCAAGTTGTTAATCATTGCGTTAAAGTGTGCAGTGAATGAAAAGGGCATCTTTTGCCCTTTTTTTGAGCGCTTAGCGCATTGGCATTGATTTTTTACTAATTTTCCCTTGTCAGCGTTACCGGCTTTCGCTAGTATTGCTCCGCCTCCCGTTAGGAGGTCGCTAGCCTTGTTCAATTATGATTTATTCTCTTGAACGGCGCTGGCTCAACAATTTGGAACATAGGTGGAAAAAATGTTTTCAGTTCTACTTGTGATTTACCTGTTGGCAGCGCTTGGTGTGATTGGCCTTGTGTTGATTCAACAAGGTAAAGGCGCAGATATGGGAGCCTCGTTCGGTGCTGGTGCTTCAAACACAGTGTTTGGTGCTGGCGGCTCAGGTAATTTCTTAACCCGAACAACTGCTATTTTAGCAACCGTATTCTTTATCGTTAGCTTGTTGCTTGGTCGTATGTCTACGCACCAGACTGAATCACAATGGGTAGACCCAACATTAGGTCAACCAGTTGTTGAACAAGTTAAGGATGCAGCGAGTGAAATTCCAGCCCCTGCGGGTGATGAAATTCCTCAATAAGCTGTAAGGTTTTGATGCCGAGATGGTGAAATTGGTAGACACGCTAGCATGAGGTGCTAGTGCCTTAGGTGTGAGGGTTCGAGTCCCTCTCTCGGCACCATGTATTTACAAACTTGTAAATCACTTGTTTGCGAGTATAATGCTCAGCAAGTCGGACGCGGGGTGGAGCAGCTTGGTAGCTCGTCGGGCTCATAACCCGAAGGTCGTCGGTTCAAATCCGGCCCCCGCAACCAATCTCTTTCTTTAAGAAGAAATCGTAGATTGGCAAGTTTGCGTAGTGCTAACCACACTACGAGTTAAGAGAAGCATTTGTTGGCTATTCTTAACGTATCAGGGTCCAGCAGCATAAAACCCCGACTATCGGGGTTTTTTGTTATCTGAGCTTTTTGAAATAGCTCAGAGACTGCTTGGTTTTTTGATTGGGCTCTGAGCCCTTTTTTTGTTTCTGGAGTGGTTAAATGACTGGTTTAGAAAGACAACTTACTGAAATGCTTGAAGCACCAGTAGAGGCATCAGGCTATGAGTTGGTTGGATTAGAATTCATTCGTGCAGGCGCGCACTCAACGTTACGCATCTACATTGACCATGAAAATGGTATTAACGTGGACGACTGTGCAGAAGTTAGCCACCAAGTTAGTGCGGTTTTAGACGTTGAAGATCCAATTTCTGTTGCTTACAGCCTAGAAGTGTCTTCTCCAGGTTTAGAAAGACCACTTTTTAAAGCAGCACATTACGAGCAATTTATTGGTCACGAGGTCAGCATCGTATTGAAAATGGCTGTAGCAAACCGTCGTAAGTGGAAAGGTATTATCCACGGCGTTGATGGCGAAACAGTGACAATTACTGTAGACGGTCAGCAAGAAGAGTTTGCTCTAAGTAACATTTCCAAAGCTAACCTGATCCCTAAATTTTAGTTCCCTAAAAAAGTTTAAGCTTAGAGGCTAAATACAATGAGTAAAGAAATTTTAGCGGTAGCAGAAGCGGTATCGAACGAAAAAGCGGTACCTCGTGAGCGTATCTTTGAGGCTCTTGAGATTGCTCTAGCAACTTCTACAAAGAAAAAATACGAAATCGAAATCGACGTACGTGTTGCCATTGACCGTAAAACTGGTGAGTTTGTGACTTACCGTCGTTGGTTAGTTGTTGATGATGTTGAGAACCCTACAAAAGAGATCTCACTAGAAGCAGCACAGTACGAAGATGACTCAATCGAGCTTGGCGACTACGTAGAAGACGAAATCGAATCAGTAACGTTTGACCGTATTACGACTCAAACGGCTAAGCAAGTTATCGTACAAAAAGTTCGTGAAGCTGAACGTGCACAAATCGTTGAGCAGTTCATCGACAATGAAGGTGATCTAATCACTGGCGTTGTGAAAAAAGTAAACCGCGACACAATCGTACTTGACCTTGGTAACAACGCTGAAGCGGTAATCCTACGTGATGACCAACTTCCTCGTGAAAACTTCCGTCCAGGCGACCGCGTTCGTGGTCTTCTTTACAAAGTCGCGCCAGAAGCACGTGGTTTCCAACTGTTCATCACTCGTTCTAAGCCTGAAATGCTGGCAGAACTGTTCCGTGTTGAAGTGCCTGAAATTGCTGAAGATATTATCGAGTTGAAAGGCGCGGCACGTGATCCTGGTTCTCGCGCTAAGATCGCTGTCAAAACAAATGACAAACGTATCGACCCTGTAGGTGCGTGTGTTGGTATGCGTGGTGCACGTGTACAAGCTGTTTCTGGCGAACTTGGTGGTGAGCGTATCGATATTGTGCTTTGGGATGATAACCCAGCTCAATTCGTTATCAACGCAATGGCGCCAGCTGATGTTGCTTCTATCATCGTTGATGAGGATGCACACTCAATGGACATCGCAGTTGAAGCTGACAACCTAGCGCAAGCTATCGGTCGTAACGGTCAAAACGTGCGTCTAGCATCTCAACTAACAGGTTGGGAACTGAATGTTATGACAGTCGCTGATCTTCAGAAGAAACACGCTGAAGAATCACAAGCATCTATTGAAAACTTCATGAAGTACCTAGATATTGAAGAAGACTTCGCTCAACTTCTTGTTGAAGAAGGTTTCTCAACGCTAGAAGAAATCGCATACGTGCCAGTTAACGAGCTACTAGAAATCGATGGTTTGAATGAAGAACTAATCGAAGAGCTTCGTGGACGTGCAAAAGATGCACTAACGACGATCGCACTAGCACAAGAAGAGTCTTTTGAAGGTCTAGAACCAGCTGAAGATCTGCTTGCACTTGAAGGTCTTGAGCGTGAGATGGCATTTAAATTGGCAGCGAAAGGTGTAGCGACACTGGAAGATCTTGCTGACCAAGGTATTGACGATTTAGAAGGTATCGAAGGCCTGACCGAAGAACGTGCAGGTGAGCTAATTATGGCCGCACGTAACATCTGTTGGTTCGGCGAAGAAGCATAATTTTCGGCAAGGAGGAAGCGGCATGACACAATTAACAGTTAAAGCACTGAGTGATGAGATTGGTACGCCAGTCGACCGCTTGATTGAACAACTTGCTGACGCTGGCATTAAAAAGGCGAGCTCTGACAATGTTACTGATGAAGAGAAGCAGAAGCTTCTCTCTCATCTAAAGAAAGAACACGGTGATAAATCAGGTGATTCAGAGCCGACTCGCCTTACGCTTCAGCGTAAAACTCGTAGTACACTTAGTGTGAACGCGGGTGGTGGCAAGAGTAAGAATGTTCAGGTTGAGGTGCGCAAAAAACGTACATACGTGAAGCGCAGCACAATTGAAGATGAAGCGAAACGTGAAGCAGAAGAAGCAGCACAACGTGAAGCAGAAGAAGCAGCAAAACGTGCAGCAGAAGAAGCTGCAAAACGTGAAGCTGAAGAAGCTGCAAAACGTGAAGCTGAAGAAGCTGCAAAACGTGAAGCGGAAGAAAAAGCGAAACGTGAAGCTGAAGAAAAAGCGAAGCGAGACGTAGATACGAATGCACAACGTAATGCTGAAGAAAAAGCAAAGCGTGATGCTGAAGAGAAAATTAAGCAAGAAGCAGCGCGAAAAGAGGCCGACGAGCTTAAACGTCGTCAGGAAGAAGAAGCTAAGCGTAAGGCTGAAGAGGAAAGTCAGCGCAAGCTTGAAGAAGCTCGCGAATTGGCTGAAAAGAATAAAGAGCGTTGGTCTGCTGCAGAAGAGAAAAAGGGTGATATGGAAGATACAGATTACCATGTAACGACTTCACAATACGCACGTGAAGCCGAAGATGAAGCAGATCGCAAAGTAGAGAGCGGTCGTCGTAAGAAGAAAAAAGCTTCAGGTAAAGACGACCAAGCTCGCGGTGGCCGTAACAACCAACGTGGCGGTAGAGGTCGTAAAGGCAAACTTGCTAAACCGACTTCAATGCAGCATGGCTTTGATAAGTCAGCAACGGTTGCTAAGCAAGACGTTGTAATTGGCGAAACGATCGTTCTATCAGAACTTGCTAACAAGATGTCGGTTAAAGCGACAGAAGTTATCAAAGTAATGATGAAGATGGGCGCTATGGCGACTATCAACCAAGTGATCGACCAAGAAACAGCACAACTTGTTGCTGAAGAAATGGGCCATAAAGTAGTTCTTCGTAAAGAAAACGAACTGGAAGAAGCGGTACTATCTGACCGTGACACTAACGCGGAAGCAGTTCCACGTGCTCCAGTTGTTACTATCATGGGTCACGTTGACCACGGTAAAACGTCAACACTTGACTACATCCGTCGCACACACGTTGCTTCTGGCGAAGCGGGTGGTATTACTCAGCACATTGGTGCGTACCACGTTGAAACAGACAACGGCATGATCACGTTCCTTGATACTCCTGGACACGCAGCGTTTACTGCAATGCGTGCTCGTGGTGCTCAAGCGACAGATATCGTTGTTCTTGTAGTTGCAGCAGACGATGGCGTAATGCCACAAACAGTAGAAGCGATTCAGCACGCGAAAGCGGCAGGCGTTCCTCTAATTGTTGCTGTGAACAAGATCGATAAAGAAGACGCGAACCCAGATAACGTTAAGAACGAGCTTGCTCAATACGACGTTATTCCTGAAGAGTGGGGCGGTGAGAACATGTTCGTTCACATCTCTGCTAAACAGGGTACAAATATCGATGGTCTTCTAGAAGCAATCCTTCTTCAGTCTGAAGTTCTTGAACTTACAGCTGTAGCTGAAGGCATGGCATCTGGTGTGGTTGTTGAATCTCGCCTAGATAAAGGTCGTGGTCCAGTTGCAACAGTACTTGTTCAATCAGGTACACTAAACAAAGGCGACATCGTTCTTTGTGGTCAAGAATACGGCCGTGTTCGTGCAATGCGTGATGAGCTAGGTAAAGAAATTACTTCGGCTGGCCCATCTATCCCTGTAGAGATCCTAGGTCTTTCAGGTGTACCATCTTCAGGTGATGAAGCAACAGTAGTTCGTGACGAGCGTAAAGCGCGTGAAGTAGCTAACTACCGTGCTGGTAAGTTCCGTGAAGTGAAACTTGCTCGTCAGCAGAAATCTAAACTAGAGAACATGTTCTCTAACATGACTGCTGGTGAAGTTGCTGAACTTAACGTTGTACTTAAAGCAGACGTTCAAGGTTCTGTAGAAGCAATCGCAGACTCACTAGTTAAGCTATCTACTGACGAAGTTAAAGTGAACATCGTTGGTTCTGGTGTTGGTGGTATTACGGAAACTGACGTAGTACTAGCGGAAGCTTCAAACGCAATCATCCTTGGCTTTAACGTTCGTGCAGATGCTTCTGCTCGCCGTGCTGTAGAAGCCGCAGCTGTTGACTTACGTTACTACTCAATCATTTACCAATTGATTGACGAAGTTAAACAGGCAATGGGCGGTATGCTTGCTCCAGAATTCAAGCAAGAGATCATTGGTCTTGCTGAAGTTCGTGACGTGTTTAAGTCACCGAAACTGGGCGCTATCGCTGGTTGTATGGTTACAGAAGGTGTGATCAAGCGTAACAACCCAATCCGTGTACTACGTGATAACGTTGTTATTTACGAAGGTGAACTAGAGTCACTACGTCGTTTCAAAGATGACGTTCAAGAAGTTAAGAATGGCTACGAATGTGGTATCGGCGTTAAGAACTACAATGATGTTCGCGTTGGTGACCAAATCGAAGTCTTCGAAATCGTTGAAATTAAACGTACTCTAGACTAATTGACTAAAATTACTAATATTGTCTTTGAAAGATAAGTAGTAATTGGTTGTTGAATACACCATGGGGGGCTGGCTTTGACCAACCCCCCATTCTTTCTATATAAGAGTAAAGATATGTCAAAAGAATTTAGCCGCACGCAGCGCGTTGCACAGCAGCTGCAAAAAGAACTAGCGATGATCCTTCAACGTGAAGTTCGTGACTCACGCCTTGGCATGGTAACGATCTCAGACGTAGAAGTTTCTCGTGACCTTGCTTACGCAAAAGTATTTGTAACCTTCCTATGTGTGGGTGAGCAAACACCAGAATCATGTCTAGCTGCACTACGTGAGCACGAAGTGCACATTCGCATGATGTTAGGTAAGCGCATTCGCCTACGTCTAACGCCAGAAATCCGCTTCCATTATGACAATACGCTTGTTGAAGGTATGCGTATGTCTAACCTAGTGTCTGAAGTGGTAAGCTCAGACAAGAAAAAGCAAAAAGACTCTGGTCGTGAGGACGAAGAATAATGGCTCGTCGTCGTAAAGGTCGTCCAATTAATGGCGTTATACTGTTGGACAAACCAACAGGCATCTCTTCCAATGATGCACTGCAAAAAGTAAAGCGAATCTACTTTGCTGAGAAAGCAGGCCACACTGGTGCCTTGGACCCATTAGCGACAGGCATGCTGCCAATTTGCTTGGGTGAAGCGACGAAGTTTTCTCAGTTTCTTCTAGATTCTGATAAACGCTACCGTGTGATCGCAAAGCTTGGTGAACGTACCAACACGTCTGACTCGGATGGTGAAGTCGTAGAGACACGTCCAATCGATGTTACGTTAGACAAGCTAGAAGCGTGCATTGAGAAGTTCCGTGGCGAATCTGATCAAGTACCTTCCATGTTTTCAGCGTTGAAATATCAAGGGAAACCCTTGTATGAATACGCTCGCAAAGGCATCGAAGTTCCGCGTGAATCTCGTAAGATCACGGTATACGAAATCGTGCTACATCGTTTTGAAGGCGATGAAGTCGAGATGGAAGTGCATTGCTCAAAAGGCACCTACATTCGTACCATCGTGGATGACCTAGGCGAAATGTTAGGTTGTGGTGCGCACGTAACTATGCTTCGACGCACTGGCGTTGCGAAATACCCTTACGAGAAGATGGTGACACTTGAGCAACTGAATGAGTTACTAGAGCAAGCACACCGTGAAGAACGCGCTCCTCGAGAACTACTGGACCCATTGCTGTTACCAATGGATACTGCGGTAGAAGACTTACCAGAAGTCAACTTAGTGCCTGAACTGGCGGATATGGTTCAGCATGGGCAACCTGTTCAAGTATTTGGTGCGCCTACCGAAGGCTCACTTCGCCTTACCATGGGTGAAGAGCGTTTGTTTATTGGCGTTGGCGAAATGAACGAAGATGGCAAAATCGCTCCTAAGCGATTGGTTGTGTTCCGAGATGACGTCGCATCCAAGTAAATGATTGAAAATACCGACCTGAGTGTCGGTATTTTTATATTGCACGAGATAGGAAATTTCCCTATAATCCGCGCTTCGCGTAGCGGCTGAATCAGAGATTGGCTGCTACAACTTTAAACCTACTCTTATTAGGAGAGAATTATGTCTCTGAATGCAGAAACTAAAGCAGCAATCGTTGCAGAATACGCACAAGGCGAAGGCGACACTGGTTCACCAGAAGTTCAAGTAGCTCTACTTACAGCTTCTATCAACCACCTACAAGGTCACTTCAAAGCGCACAAAGGCGATCACCACAGCCGTCGTGGTCTTCTACGCATGGTTTCTCGTCGTCGTAAGCTTCTAGATTACCTAAAAGGTAAAAACCTAGCTCGCTACCAAGACCTAATCAAACGTCTAGGCCTACGTCGCTAATCAGCGACTGCATAGCAGTTTGTCTAAAAAGGGGCTTTATGCCCCTTTTTTGTTGCCTAAATTTAGCCAAATTAGACTTATGCCGTTATAATACTGGCGGCTAAACCTCGTAAGAGGTTTTCTCAAAAGCTCATAGCATTACAGTCAACCACGTCGACCAAAAGGTCGCGACTATTCAAAAGGAATTTCCGAGTTTCTTTTTACTAGTCGCGATTCGTAATGCCTTGAGTGTCAATTAACACATCTAAGATTTCTTTTAGCACTAAAGGAAGATTAGAAACAAGGAATAACAATGTTCGAAAAACCAGTTGTTAAAACGTTCCAGTATGGTAACCACACAGTTACTTTAGAAACTGGCGTTATTGCACGTCAAGCTACAGCAGCAGTTATGGTCACAATGGATGATACGTCTGTATTCGTATCTGTTGTAGGTAAAAAAGAAGCCGTTGCAGGTCAAGACTTCTTCCCACTAACGGTTAACTACCAAGAGCGTACTTACGCTGCAGGTAAAATCCCAGGCGGCTTCTTCAAGCGTGAAGGTCGTCCTTCTGAAGGCGAAACGCTAACAGCTCGTCTAATCGACCGTCCAATCCGTCCGCTATTCCCAGACGCGTTTAAAAACGAAGTTCAGGTTATCGCGACAGTAATGTCTGTAAACCCAGATGTTCAGCCAGATATCGTTACAATGATCGGTACTTCTGCTGCTCTTGCTATCTCTGGCATTCCATTCAACGGCCCTATCGGTGCGGCGCGTGTTGGTCATATCGATGGTCAGCTTGTACTTAACCCTAGCCAAACTGAACTAGAAACTTCTAAGCTTGATCTTGTTGTTGCTGGTACAGAATCAGCCGTACTGATGGTTGAGTCAGAAGCGGACAACCTAACTGAAGAAGAAATGCTAGCAGCGGTTGTTTACGGTCATGACCAACAACAAGTTGCTATCAAAGCTATCAACGAATTCAAAGCAGAAGTGGCAACTCCTGCTTGGGATTGGGTTGCTCCTGAAGAAAACACAGCGCTTAAAGATAAGATTGCTGAGCTAGCAGAAGCGAAGCTTGTTGAGGCTTACAAAATCACTGAGAAGATGGCTCGTTACGACCGTATCAATGAGATCGCTGCGGAAGTAAATGAAGTTCTTCTTGCTGAAGATCCTGAAGCGGATACAAAAGAAATCCACACTATCTTCCATGATCTAGAGAAAACAGTTGTACGTCGTAGCATTATCGCGGGTAACCCTCGTATTGATGGCCGTGAAAAAGACATGGTTCGTGCACTAGATGTACGCACTGGTGTTCTTCCTCGCACACACGGTAGCGCACTATTCACTCGTGGTGAAACTCAGGCTATCGTGACGGCAACTCTAGGTACTCAGCGTGATGCTCAAATCATTGATGAGCTAACAGGCGAGCGTAAAGATCACTTCCTACTACACTACAACTTCCCTCCATACTGTGTAGGTGAGACTGGTTTTGTAGGTTCTCCTAAGCGTCGTGAAATCGGCCACGGTAAACTGGCTAAACGCGGTATCGCAGCAGTAATGCCATCAGTAGATGAGTTCCCATACACAGTACGTGTTGTATCGGAAATCACTGAATCTAACGGTTCATCTTCAATGGCTTCTGTATGTGGTACGTCTCTTGCACTTATGGACGCAGGTGTGCCAATCAAGTCTTCTGTTGCGGGTATCGCAATGGGCCTTGTTAAAGAAGGCGACGACTTCGTTGTTCTTTCTGACATCCTTGGTGACGAAGACCATCTAGGCGATATGGACTTTAAAGTAGCAGGTACTAACACTGGTATCACTGCTCTTCAAATGGACATCAAGATCGAAGGCATCACTAAAGAAATCATGCAAATTGCGCTTAACCAAGCTCAAGGTGCACGTAAGCACATCCTATCTGTAATGGATGAAGCAATCTCTGGTGCTCGTGAAGACATCTCTGAATTTGCTCCTCGTATTCACACGATGAAGATCAGTGCAGAGAAGATCAAAGACGTTATCGGTAAAGGTGGTGCAGTTATCCGTGCTCTAACTGAAGAGACTGGTACAACTATCGAAATCGAAGACGACGGTACTATCAAGATTGCTGCAACTGAAGGCACTGCTGCGAAAGAAGCTATCCGCCGTATCGAAGAGATCACTGCTGAAGTTGAAGTTGGCCGTATCTACACGGGTAAAGTTGCACGTCTAGCTGACTTCGGTGCATTCGTAACGGTTCTTCCAGGCAAAGATGGTCTGGTACACATTTCTCAAATCGCAGAAAAACGTGTTGAGAAAGTGTCTGACTACCTAGCTGAAGGCCAAGAAGTTCAAGTTAAAGTTCTTGAAATCGACCGCCAAGGCCGTGTACGTCTAAGCATGAAAGAAGCGGTAGAAAAGCCAGCTGAAGAAGCTGCTGCTGAAGCACCAGCTGCGAAAGACGAGTAAGACAAAATGAGACTTTCAGCCTTTTATTAGATTAAGGGCCTGAAAGCATGTTATAAAAGGGGAGCATTTTCGCTCCCCTTTTTTTGGTTTATTACGACGCATTAACCTCAAACGAGGTTATCGCCTATATTGCATTAAGAGAAATAAATTTTGAGCGGTCCAAACAGGAGTATCAATTAGTGAAATGGTTTCAAACCGCAAGTTTATGTGTTGCTATCGCGCTGACCGGTTGTGCAAATACTTCTCAGCAATCAGCACAAAAGTGGCTATATCCACCGATGGCGGTGCCACTTCAGCCTAGCGTTCAACAAGAAGTACAAATCGCGCGTTTATCGCAGTTGCTACAACGTCCTGATCTCAGTGATGAAGTACGCGCTAAAATGCATTATGAGCGCGGTAGCTACTACGATAGCGTTGGTTTGCGTGATCTTGCCCGTTTGGACTTTAACCAGTCTTTGCAGTTGAATCCTGCTCAACCGGATATCTTCAATCTTTTGGGGGTGTATTTCACCCAAGTGGGGGAGTTTGACGCGGCTTATGAAGCGTTTGACTCGACCATAGAGTTGGCTCCGGATAATACCTATGCTGAGCGCAACCGTGCGATTGCACTGTATTATGGTGGCCGAATCGATCTCGCTTTAGAAGATATGATCAAGCACTATCAAGAAATGCCAACGGATCCTTTTCGTTCATTATGGCTGTACATCATCGAAGCTGAGCAAAATCCAGAGCAAGCAAAAGCCAATCTTCAACAGCGTTATTTACGAGATCGTAGTGAAGAGTGGGGATGGGTTCTTGTTGCTATCATGCTACGAGACGTCTCGGACGAAGACGCTCTTAAAGCTATTATGGATGGAACGAGAGAGAACTATCGCCTAGCTGAACGATTGACGGAAACGTATTTCTACCTTGGAAAGCGTAATCAGCTTGAAGGTGACATCGCAAGTGCCATCTCACTTTATAAGCTCGCGATTTCGTTCAATGTTTATGATTATGTTGAGCACCGGTATTCCTTCTTGGAACTGGCACAAATCTACGATCAATTACAGCAAGACAGATTAGCCAAGCTAAAGGCCGCTAAGAAGCAGGAAATTGAATGATTTAGAGCCGCTCGATGAGAGCGGCTTTTTTATGATTGAACTTGATGAGTGACTCATTTAAAATAGTTAGCCTTGCTAACTAAGTGGTGGTGGATTTTATGGCACTAGAAGAAAGCTTGATTGATTTAGAGCGTTTTTGCGCCAAAGCTTGGCGTGTTTATGCCAAAGAAGATCCGTTATCACATCTAAGCTTTAATGAGTTCGATTATTTACGTGTGATTCAGGTTTACCCTGAGGGTGTACGAATAACCGATCTTGCAGAAGAGTTGCAAGTGACTAAGCCTTCCGCATCGACAATGGTTGTTCGTTTGGAAAAAAAGGGTTTGGTGAAACGCATCGCATGTAATGAGGATGCCCGTGCTAAGCGTGTATTGCTGACAGAAGAAGTCGCAGAAAAAATGTCTTTGGAGCAGGTGGTTTACAAAGATATCTCTGAACAAATGATGCAACAATTAAATCAGCAAGAAGCTGAGCAGTTACAAGCTTTACTGAATAAAGCATTGAGCAATAAGTCATTTTAAACTAAACCAAAGGCCTCCGCTGTCCGCGTTAGCCTTTGGTGTTTCATTTTTCTTTTATTTAATTTAACCATTTAGTTAGCCTTGCTAATTAAATGGTTAGCTTTGCTAACTACTGGTG
>NZ_WXWT01000227.1:0-13120 GCF_009904725.1 Vibrio sp. V43_P6S15P86 | reverse complement strand
TCCCTGCTATACCTATTTCATTTATCTGAACTTATTATTTTATTGCTGCCAAAACTTATTTAACGACATGCTAAACAGAAACATGGTCTCACTTGATGTTTAAGCTCAAAAACCTACTTGTAGGTTTAGCACACAAAAACAGGGCCTGCAGAATGGAGAAAAGGAAATCGCGACTTATTAACGAACATGAAAACGCTAACTTGCTACGGTGACCGCGATGAGGGGAGAAGCATTCAAAGCGGTCATACATGCGGGAGGAACAGCTATTTCTCTAGCTTCTCTTCAAATACACCAATCTCTCTACCCAGCCAAATCGCGCGTTCCGTATGATCGAGCAACTCTTCTTCACTCACAGGATGGATAAGCACAGAAAAATCACCTCGAATTGTATCGAGCCAAGCCAAAAACTCTTCACTCAATGACTCTAGATGAATTTCAAACATCGGCATTTTATGTGGGCCAACCAATCTTCCAACCAAAGGAAACACACGCAGCACATCTTGACGCTCTTGACGGATGATCTCGTTCAAGGCTTGCGCTTTATCTTGTTCTCTTAAAGGAAAATAAACATGAGCGTGATACATAATTTCTCCATAATCACTTCGACTTGAGCACCATCTACTGTTGATAAGCTCAAGGACCGCCGAGGGTATACATTTGTAATGCCGTCACCCTACCCTGATTCCACTCTGTTGGGAAGAAGTTATGTATTCTCATAAGGCCGGAGTTTCGGGCACAACAAAAAATCTCAATACAACACATAACAACTACTTGAGTTGATTCATTAATAATGACTCACTTTGTCAAATTTTACAGCCAAATTTTGTTGCAAATATGTTTCATTCAATAGCAATTAAATTCGAGTTTAAAAATGCCAGCAATTAAAAATCAGCATATTACTCTACAAAACCAGGGTGTAAGCAAAACTTTACTACTGGCCAAAAGTCAAAATGAAGCACAATTTAACAATTTGTTTACACTTATTGTATCTGGCTATACCACGATTTAGTTAGAGGGTTAGATACAGAAAAGCCTTTCTCTGTATCTTGCGGTGAAATAGTCGCAGCGATGTTATCGACAAATAGTTTAAGGGACGAACAGATGCCTACCGCTATCGAAAGCACACGCAACCTTAGGTATGGCCTTTGCGCTGATATCAGAGTTTGAGTACCCATACAAACTCTGGTTTTGTATGAACAGCTGCAGTCCAAAAGACCCGCAGCGTCAAAAGGAGCTTGAGATGAACGTTCAGGCATTACCCATGCATCGGTTTATCGACCATCGTGGGGACCTAGTCGGCCAACTACCCAACTGGGCTGACACTGAAACATTGGTCGGGTTTTACCGAGATATGGTATTAACTCGCACTTACGACAACAAAGCAGTTGCCTTGCAACGCACCGGTAAGCTAGGGACCTACCCTTCGCACCTAGGTGCTGAAGCCATCGGCATTGCGGTCGGCAGAGCGCTGAAAGCCGATGATGTATTTGTCCCTTACTATCGCGATATGCCTGCAATGTGGTGTCGTGGTATTGGCATGGAGAAGAATCTTCAATACTGGGGCGGTGATGAGCGCGGTAGTGATTTTGCGCCTGAGGGCAGCCCAATTCCTAGCCGAGATCTTCCATTCTGTGTCCCCATTGCGACGCAATGTACGCACGCTGTCGGGGTGGCTTCCGCATTGAAAATTCAAGGTAACCATGAAGCTGCGCTAGTCATGTGTGGCGATGGCGGTACATCCAAAGGGGATTTTCTAGAGTCAATAAACTGTGCAGGTGCTTGGAATATTCCACTTGTTTTCGTTGTGAATAACAACCAGTGGGCAATTTCAGTGCCGCGTAGCCTTCAATGTGCTGCCGATTTCTTATCAGAAAAAGCGCAAGGCGCTGGCATCCCGGGCATTACGGTAGATGGTAACGATGTCGTCGCCGTTTATGATGCAACTAAGACCGCTCTTGAGAGAGCGAGAAAAGGGAAAGGCGCAACACTCATCGAAGCGGTCAGTTACCGATTAAGTGACCACACTACTGCCGATGATGCGACTCGTTATCGTAAAGAGGACGATGTTCAAACCGCATGGCAATACGAACCTATAGCACGTCTTAAAATGTATCTCCTTAATCAAGGTGCTTGGAGCGATGAACAAGAGCAACAATGGCTAGAATACTGCAAGGAACAAGTAGAACTGGCAGTTGGACGCTACCTCAACTTACCGTCACAAGCACCAGAAACTGGGTTCGATTATTTGTATGAATCGCTTCCCCAAGAGCTTCACGCTCAAAGAGATGAGCTCATCAACAAAGCAATGCGAATGCAGGGAGGCAAACATGGCTGAACTAACGTTAGTTGAAGCAGTAAACCTCGCTCTGCACCACGAAATGCAACAAGACCAAAATGTTGTCGTGTTAGGTGAGGACGTAGGTGATAATGGTGGGGTATTCCGTGCCACCGTAGGGCTCAAACAAGAGTTTGGTCTCAAACGAGTGATCGATACGCCCCTCGCTGAAGCGTTAATCGGCGGTGTTGCGGTCGGCATGGCAACGCAAGGATTACGACCTGTCGCCGAATTTCAATTTCAAGGTTTTGTTTTTCCGGCAATGGAGCACTTAATGTGCCACGCGGCACGCATGCGTAACCGAACTCGCGGTCGCCTCACTTGCCCTGCGGTTTTTCGTGCGCCATTTGGTGGCGGTATTCACGCTCCAGAGCACCACTCAGAAAGTGTAGAGGCGCTATTTGCGCACACTGCTGGCTTTAAAGTAGTGATTCCTTCTTCACCTCAACGCGCATACGGCCTGCTTCTCGCCGCGATTCGAAGTAATGATCCTGTCATGTTCTTCGAACCGAAACGCATTTATCGAACCGTAAAATCTGAAGTCGTTGATAATGGCGAAGCACTTCCACTCGACACCTGCTTCACCTTACGTAAGGGGCGAGATATCACGCTTGTTACTTGGGGCGCATGCGTCGTAGAGTCACTTCAAGCCGCACAGACCTTATCTAGTCAAGGAATTGAAGTCGAGGTGATTGATTTGGCGAGCATTAAGCCAATTGATACCGCAACGATTTTCAGCTCACTAGAAAAAACCGGACGTTTACTCGTTGTTCATGAAGCGAGTAAAACTTGTGGTGTGGGCTCTGAGCTTTTAGCTCGAACAGCCGAACACGCCATGTGCTTACTAAAAGCCCCACCTAAACGAGTAACTGGAATGGACACCATTATGCCTTATTACCGTAACGAAGATTATTTCATGGTTCAGGAAGAAGACATTGTGACCGCAGCGCGCGAACTCGTGGAGGATTGGAAATGAAGACGTTTAACTTACCCGATCTCGGCGAAGGCCTCGCTGAATCAGAAATTGTAAAATGGCACGTTAATGTCGGTGACATGGTTAAGTTGGATCAAGTGATCTTAACTGTCGAGACAGCAAAAGCGACGGTCGACGTTCCCGCCCCCTACTCGGGCCGTGTAGTCAGCCGCCATGGGGAAGAAGGTGATATCGTCAATATTGGCGCATTGCTACTCGAAATTGACGAAACTGGCGCAGAGCGCGGGGCTACGGTAGAGAAAAAAGAGACCGCTGACGCCGCGACCGTTGTCGGCAATGTTTCTCATCAAGCGCATCACGTTAACGTCGATGACTTCTGGATTGGAGGCAATCACAACACGACTGAGAGTAATCTAGTTACTGCTCTACCGTCGGCTCGTCTATTGGCACAAAAACTTGGGGTAGATCTTAATCTCGTGTCAGGCAGTGGTCCAAACGGTCTTATCGTTGATGCCGACATTTACGACGAAGCCGGAAAACAGCGTCCGGGCACAGAAGTATTGAAAGGTGCTCGACGCACCATGGTGTCCTCGATGACTGAGTCACACGAGCACGTTGCTGCCGTGACCATTACAGAAGAAGCGTTGCTGGAAGACTGGCTGCCGAACGAAGACATCAGTATCCGTCTAGTTCAAGCGATTGTTCATGCGTGTCAGGAAGAGCCCGCTTTAAATGCTTGGTTTGATGCAGAAACCATGACGCGTTGCGTGCACAATACAGTTAACCTTGGTATTGCTGTAGATAGCCGTCATGGCTTGTACGTACCCGTATTGCGCCACGCAGATGAATACGAGCCACAAGATGTTCGTCGTTGGCTCGATCAAACTGTTGAAGGGATCAGAGAGAGAAAAATCGGTCGAGAGCAATTACAGCACGCGACGATTACGCTTTCCAACTTCGGAGCGATTGCCGGCATTTACGCGACACCTGTCGTCACACCTCCGCAAGTCGCTATTGTTGGTGCTGGTCGAATACTCGACCGAGTGGTGATAAGAAATGGTCAAGCAATTTCGGTGAAAGCAATGCCGCTATCCGTAACGTTTGATCATCGCGCTTGTACTGGTGGTGAAGCAGCAAGGTTTACTAAAGTGCTTGCAGAACACCTGCAACGCCCGAGCGAAAAGTAACTGGTAAAAACCAAATGATAAAGGCTTCCAGTTCGGAAGCCTTTTGTTTGAGAGAACAGATTATATCTACAGCTTCTCTAGCAACTCCGGCATCACCTCAAATAAATCGCCGACCAACCCATAGTCAGCGATGTCAAAAATAGGCGCATCGGGATCGCTGTTAATTGCGACAATCACCTTTGAGTCTTTCATTCCCGCTAAATGTTGAATAGCACCAGAAATTCCGACGGCAATGTATAATTCAGGTGCAACAATTTTACCAGTTTGCCCGACTTGATGGTCATTAGACACATACCCCGCATCAACCGCCGCTCGGGACGCTCCTACCGCTCCACCTAGCTTGTCAACCAATTGTTCGACTAAAGCAAACTTCTCTTTACTCCCGAATGCACGACCACCCGATACCACCACTCTAGCCGCTGGCAATTCTGGTCGCTCACTTTCTGGCGTTTGCTGCGAAATAAACTCACTAAGTTTGTTGATAATAACCGTATCAACTTGAGTAACCATAGGGACAACTGGCGTGTCTGACAGCTCTACGGCATCAAAAGCCGTACTTCGTATGGTCATCACTTTAAAGGGAGCGTTCGACGTGACTGTAGCCAATGCATTCCCGGCATAAATTGGACGAATCACCGTATCGATAGACTCGATGGTCATCACGTCCGAAAGTTGCCCTACATCGAGCAACGCCGCCACGCGAGGCATTACATTCTTACCAAACGTACTAGCAGGAGCAAGAATGTGCGAGTAATCTCTGGCTACTCGTGAAATCAAAGGCGCAATGTTTTCCGCTAACCCATGCTCGTATTCCTTTGCGTCAACCCAGATAATTTCTGCAACGCCCTTAACACACTTCAACTCATCCAAAACCGATTGGCACTGATAACCAATAAGCAATACAGAAACAGGAAGCGATTTATCACCATCCTTGATATCAAATGCCGCTTTAATTGCACACAGCGTCCCTACAGCCAACGACTGGTTGTCATGTTCCGCAATGACAAGTGTTGCTAATGGTCGGTCGTCCATGGTCATGCCTCGTATAACACGTCAGATCCATTACTTGAGCTTAGTTCACTTCACGTTAACGTCAACTGAGCTATAGTTTTCTGTATAGAAACCAAAAACCTGTCACGCAGATGACGATAATAGAAAGGAAGCAGATAGATGGAACGAGAATGCATGGAGTTTGATGTCGTGATCGTGGGAGCCGGACCTGCGGGCTTAAGTGCCGCTTGTCGCCTAGCTCAACTCAACCAAGATAGTGAAGGTGACGCACTTTCAATTTGCGTTGTAGAAAAAGGCTCAGAAGTGGGCGCACATATTTTATCTGGCGCTGTTTTTGAAACCAATGCCTTGGATGAACTTTTCCCCGATTGGAAAGAAATGGATGCCCCGCTATCAGCCTCAGTTCAGCAAGACCATTTCCTTTATCTTACTACTGAGCAAAACCATATTCGCGTCCCTCATTTCCTTACGCCACGTCCAATGATAAATGGCGAAAATAATTATGTAATTAGCCTTGCCAACCTTTGCCGTTGGCTCGCTAACCAAGCAGAAAGTCTTGGGGTGGAAGTTTTTCCTGGCTTTGCCGCTGCAAACATCAATTATGATCAGAGTGGCGCCGTGACAGGCATTAATACGAGCGATATGGGACTAGATAAGAACGGCCAAGCCAAATCTAACTTTGAGCCAGGTATCGAGCTAAAGGCAAAATACACCCTTTTTGCTGAAGGTTGTCGCGGACATCTGGGTAAAGAACTTATTCAAAGGTTCGACTTAGACGCAGGCAAACAACCTCAGCACTACGCGCTTGGCTTAAAAGAGATATGGGAATTACCCACTGACAGCAAGGATGTATCTGGCAGTGTTATCCACTCCGCTGGCTGGCCTTTGAGCGAGACAAGTACCACTGGCGGCGGTTTTCTATATCATATGGAAAACAACCAAATCGCGGTCGGTTTGATCGTAGATTTAAACTACAGCAACCCTTACTTAAGCCCGTTTGACGAGTTTCAACGCTTTAAGCACCATCCAGCTATCAAGCAACATCTTAAAGGTGCCCAACGTATCGCATATGGCGCAAGAGCCATTGCAAAAGGTGGACTTTCTTCTCTGCCGAAACAGCAATTCCCCGGCGGTTTATTGATTGGTTGTGATGCAGGCACTTTGAATGTCGCTAAAATTAAAGGCAGCCACACAGCCATGAAGTCCGGAATCATTGCAGCAGAAGCAGTACATACTGCCCTACAAACTGGGGCTTCTGAGCCAGACTACCAGTCATTGTTTGAATCATCATGGTTGTATGACGAGCTCGCCGAAACACGTAACTTTGGTGCGAACATCCACAAGTTTGGCAGCATACTGGGCGGTGCACTTTCGACCTTTGAGCATAACCTATGGCAACCACTGGTTAAGAAGCCGTTACCTTGGACTGTCAAGGACTATTCGTACGATCACGAACAGTTAAAACCTAAACAAGAGTGCCAACCAATTACATACCCAAAACCAGATGGTGAAATCAGTTTTGATAAGCCTTCGTCGGTATTTTTGTCGGGAACACAGCACGAAGAGAACCAACCTTGCCACCTTGTTCTGACTTATCCTCACATTCCAATTGATGTGAATTTGGGTATGTATGACGAACCGAGTCAGCGCTATTGCCCCGCTGGGGTTTACGAAGTGGTGGAAGTTGAGAGTAAGTTGAAGTTTCAGATAAATGCCGCCAACTGCGTGCATTGCAAAACCTGTGACATCAAAGATCCTTCACAAAACATCACATGGAAAGCGCCAGAAGGCGGTGGCGGACCAAGCTATCAAAACATGTAACCAAAGAACCACTTAAAGTGCGAAGCAGTGCATTTACTACTGCCAATTTTTGAAGTGGTTAGGCAAAAAGTCGGTAACTAACAACAGCAGAAAAGAAAAACAGCACCTGATGATTCAATCAGGTGCTGTTTACTAAAATAACTTTATCTTCAGGTAATACTAATCCACGTTAAAAACTTGGTGATGGAACAGCTGATCAACAATTTCATGAGATGTCGCTGACGACCCTAGCTCCAACCCTGATAAATCAAAGTTCTCTAATGCCACGGACATTGTGTTGCTGCCTTCTCCAGTAATCGTCAAATTCAGAGTATCTAGGGCACTATCGTAGTCTGCACTTACGTGTTCCAACAAGTTATCCATATCCGTTGTGTCGTCACCGACAAACTCAAGAATGTCACTCAAATCCAACTTGTCTTCATCCAGCCTAAAGTCTTTAATCACATCTCTTGATGGCGTCATGTCCAGTGATTCTTGAGTAAAGGTGAAGGTGTCAAGACCCTCTCCACCTGTCAAGATGTCACTGCCTAAGCCTCCCATCAGGATATCGTTTCCAAGCCCACCAACCAGAATGTCATCGCCAGCGCCACCACTCAACGTATCTTCACCTGCTTGACCTAGCAAAATATCAATGCTTTCGCCACCAGTGATGCTATTCGCAAACTCATCTCCCACCGACGCATGGCGCTCAGTTTGCACAATATCGGTGCCAGAATCGTTCAATGTAAGTGTAAAGACGTTTTCACTTATGCCACCTTTACCATCAGACACTTTAAACAAGAAATGCAAATCCGCCTGCTGGTCTCCCTGTAGAGTAAGCTCATCGCTTTGAGTAAAGCTATAACTGCCATTGGATGACACTTCCAAAGTGCCGAACGCTGTCTGGATATGAAGCTGACCATCTACGTCACTGGATGAAGAAACTAACGGCTGATTTACGGTTACACCGTGCAGATCTGCGCCCAGCAGAGTGAAATCGCCTTCTGCCAAAGAAACGGTCATGCTATCACCATCAGCGTCCTGGCTTCCCGCCAGTAACTCACCGGCAATTGGATCGGGAGAGAACTGGTTTAGGTACTGCCCCAAGTCTTCACCTGAGTCGATAAACACCACTTTGTCGCTAAGCTCATCTAGAGCCTCTGCTGCTTTGACATTATCAGAGAGAGCAATACCAATCCCATATACCTTGGCGTCATGAGTCTGTTTGTAATCTTCCCAGCGCTCGGCTAGATCAGGAGAAGTAACAGCGCCCTCGCTAGGGTTGGGTTCGCCATCTGAGATAAAGAATATGGTGTCCTTACTCTCAGACGGTTTTTCTGGACCGAAATAGTCCCAACCATCCTGCCAAGGGTAAACGGCATTACTTGCCTCACCAGGCTCCATTACAGCCTCTAAAGCTTTATCGTAATCCGTATTGGTACCGTATTCTACGTCACACCAGTTGCGCACATATTCTGACACTTCATTTTGGAAACTTAAATCGTTTGGATCACGGCCATTCATCTCTGGTGGGCGTGTCATCAACTCAACTTCACTCAAGGTCAGCCAGCTATGTGTGGATGTATCTCCGTCGAAACGTACCAGGCGGATATAGGTATTTGATTCTCCTCCATCGGCAATCATGTTTTCAACCATGGAATGTAACGCTGCTGCTGCTTTGTAAGCTCTCGATTCAGTTTTCGGTGCGGTTGCCTCACGACCCACGGTATTTTCACCGTCAAAGGTGCGGGTCATGCTGTTCGAGTGGTCGAACACTACCGTCACTTTATTGATCGGTAAGTCTTCCATCTGAGCAAAGCCCTGAACTGGAGATGAGGTTGGGGCATGGTTCTCAGTGACATTCAGGATAACCTGAGTTGTATCGGTATCCACACCATCGCTTGCAGACACTTCCAACTGATACGTTTGCTGAGTCGAGTGATCCAGTTTTACACCATCTTTCAGCCAAATCTCACCACTATTAGAGTCAACACGGAATAGATCAGCATCACCACCACTCAATTCATACTTTATGGTGTCACTGCCATCCGGATCAAACGCTTCCACCTGGCCGACTAATACCCCCACTTCTTGCTCAGCGACGTCAAAGCTTGCTGTATCTTCTGTTGGCATACCGTTGGCATCGGTGCCGTGGGTTTGATCTGCATCACCGACACTGATGAATTCTGGTGCGCGATCTCGGATATCAATGGTAACTTCACTATTTGTAGTATCACCGTCAGCATCGATAACCGTAACGTCAAGCTTCTCTTGTTGATGACCTACAACATTGCTCGCTTGATAGTCGTAGTGGCCATTTTCAAAGTTAATGGTCAGCTTGCCGTGGTTGGTATCAATCTGCGCCAGAGAATGATCCGATATTTTCGTGCCATCGCTGGTAGTGACATCACTGGTAGTGACATCACCGTTTACTTTGTTGTAGTAATATATCTCGCCATCGATAGTGATGTGATCTACCCACTGAGCATCACCGCCATTGTCATCCAGAAGGTTGCCTTGCAACTGGCCTGAGACCGTTTTACTAAGCAAATCCCCAATCTGAGAATCATCTACAACGACAATAGCACTGCCTTTATCTGTCGCGATCGACTCCAGATGTTCCAGAGACGCTCCATTACCAATACCAACAGACCAGATATTTTCAACATCCTGACCGCTACTGCTGATGCTATTTTCCATCGCATTTTGCAGAATGATGCCCTCTTCTTCAGAAGTAGGCTGAACCCGACCATTCACTATGTCCTGATAACGCTGTTCACTTTCAAAATCATCTGATGTTGACCACTTAATCAAGTTTTCACGGGTTTGAATTTCTCCCACGTTCGTTTGATTTGTCCAATAGGTAAAATCGGAAGGTCGACCATCTGAGATAAAGTAAAGCTGGGTATCGGTATTACTAAGCAATGCGTCATCTTCTGGATCACTAAGTATTTCATTTATTTGGTCAACGGCCTGGTTATATGGCGTCGATGCATATGGATGTATACCAGAGATAAAGGCATCAATGGCCTCGGCAGAATCTAGCCACTCAGAAATCTGGCCAGATGGTTGTCCGCTGTAAGTTGCAATTCTAAAACTTACTGGACCCAAATCTTGGTATTGCTCAAACATTGACTTAATAGAGTCTTGAGCAAGTTGCCAGCGAGTAACATATTGTCCGTCTGCATCTGTTACCCAGTCGAGCATTGATTCTGACGCATCAAGTGCAATCACAACACTATTACTTTGTGAATCAACATCATTTATTTCGTAGTGAGCTGAAGACGATGACGGTAATGAATCCGTTACATTCAGATGCAAGGTGGCACTCTCAGACTGACCTCCGGCATCCACCTCTACGCTAGCGCGGATATCCAGCATGTCCGCCCCCTGCTCCGCATGATCAAGAGGCATATGTTGATCAACTGTGAAATGACCCGTTTTGCTATCTATGTTGGCTTGAACCACTTTGATGCGGTCGGCACCTGTTCCAGTATAACCAGTTAGAGTGCTCTGATCTGCACTCACTTCAAACACGACCTCTTTACCATCGCTGGTGAAACCACCTAGGTTTTGATCGGCGTTGAAGTGATATTCAGCCTCCGTTGCAGACCCGAGGTTTGCGATAAAGTTGCCTTCAGCATGTACGCCAGTATCCGTACCAACTTGAGATTCATCCAATGCTGCGTGCGCATCACTGAGCGACATAGGCTCACCCATCACACTAACGGTAACTTTTGCTTTATCAGTCAGACCATCGTCATCACGGATGGTGTATTCGAAGGTATAATCTTTCACTTCACCCGTTTTCAGGGTTTGTTGATCAGCTGGCAGTGACTCTAGGTACTTGGCCGCATCAAAGACCAATTTACCATCTTGCAGATTAAGGAAACTTTCTGATGGATAGTCGATAATAGTCAGAGCGTCACCATCCGGGTCGCTGTCATTCGCTAGAACATCCAGCTCTAAAGTGCCTGAGCCGTTGGTCTGGTAAGCGTCATCAAAGGTCGTCAGGTCCGCTGATACCTGAGTAATAAAGTACTCTGAGCCTTTAGGATCAATGACACCGTCTTTATAGCTGGTAGTAGACATTTCAATACTATCGAAGAAACGCCCATCTGCATTGATGTTGACTACTTGATTACCACCACGGGTACCTTCAAACACACCTGTCGCAACCAAGTCACCTTTGTAGTAAGCCTTCCAAACACCGCGCTCAATACCAGGCTCCCAGCTACCGTTCGAAGTGTCTGTCCATAGGTTTTTCACTTCAACTTCAGCATGATCGGCAACCTGACCATTAGCAAAGGAGAAGCGCATTGCTTCACTTTGTCCGGTTGCATCGCCATATCGAATCTGACCATCTTGAACCCGGTCTGAGCCGCTGTCTAGCGCAGAACTAACGCCATATTTGTGGTCGCCGTCACCAACATAATCAGCTTTCGATGCATCAGAAACCTTGTTTCCAGATCGAGTATCAATCACATAATAATCAACTGTGATATCAGTGCTATCATCCCAGTTGCTCTGGTCAAGTGTCTTGGTTGTTTTTTCAATGCCCTTATCATCTTCAGCAATAGGGGCTTCATTAATATCACGAACCAACACTTCGACCTGAGCGGTGTCTTTACCGCCAAACTGGTCACGAGCTTCCACTTCTAGCTGGTAGTTATCGATAGATTCATGGTCCAGATTTGCACCATTTTTGACACTGATCTCACCAGTAAGACTGTTGATTTCAAACAGTTCGCTATGACCGTTTAAGTGATACGTTATCTGACTGTCCTGATCGACATCGAATGCATTTACTTTTCCAATTACACCCGATTGACTGTTTTCATCAACGCTAAACTGGTAACTATCGATGTCGGTTTTACCTTGAGCATCCAGACCAAAGTTGTCATTACTCCCACTAACAAATTCAGGAGCATCATTAGTGCCCGTAATATCAATCACGATCTTTTGTTGGGTGCCATCGGTTGCCGTCAGGGTGATGGTGTCTTGCACCTGCTCACCCTCGTCCAGCTGTTGAACCTGGCTTTGGTCCAGCGTATACGTCCACTTCCCATCCACCAATGCTAGCTCACCATAGGTGCCCGTAACGGTAGTGTTGCTGAACACTGGCTCATCACCATTATCAACATCAGAGATAGCAAGGGTGCCGGTTGCGGTCGCGACATCACCGAGATTGCCTTCGATCACCTTGCCGGTGAACGTACCCGTCACGACTGGCTTGTCTTCGGTGCCCGTAATATCAATCACGATGTTTTGTTGGGTGCCATCGGTTGCCGTCAGGGTGATGGTGTCTTGCACCTGGTCGCCCTCGTCCAGCTGTTGAACCTGGCTTTGGTTCAACGTATACGTCCACTTCCCATCCACCAATACCAACTCACCATAGGTGCCCGTAACGGTGGTGTTTGCAAAAACCGGATCGTCGCCATTATCAACATCAGAAATAGTAATGGTACCTGTTGCGGTCGCGACATCACCGAGATTGCCTTCAGTCACCTTACCGGTGAACGTGCCCGTCACGACTGGCGCGTCTTCGGTGCCCGTAATATCAATCACGATGTTTTGTTGGGTGCCATCGGTCGCCGTGAGAGTGATGGTATCTTGCACCTGGTCACCCTCGTCCAGCTGTTGAACCTGGCTTTGGTCCAGCGTATACGTCCACTGACCATCCACCAATACCAACTCACCGTAGGTGCCCGTAACGTTGGTGTTTGCAAAAATCGGATCGTCGCCATTATCAACATCAGAGATGGTGATGGTGCCTGTTGCGGTCGCGACATCACCGAGATTACCTTCGCTCACCTTGCCGGTAAACATACCGTCAACCATGGGCGTGTCTTC
>NZ_WXWT01000380.1:0-13143 GCF_009904725.1 Vibrio sp. V43_P6S15P86 | reverse complement strand
AGTGAGTACCTAGCGCAATATTTAGCTCTTGGCCTACTTGTTGAAACGCCATGGACACAGCGCGTCGCGTGATTGGTTGGGGTGGTTTGTTTTTCAACTGTTGGCATCGGTAGGATTGAAATAAGTAGATGTGGTCGGGATGTTGCTCCCTTAATCTAGCAATATGTTGCTGCGCTTTAGTATTGAGCTGAATGTTAGCGAGCTTGCCAGTTTTACTTTCACGGATAATAAGTCGGTCACTATGAATGTCTTCAAAGCGAATCGATAACAGATCAGAAATCCGCAGAGCTAGGTTTAATCCGATATGCCACACATCGGCCATTTGTGGATTACAACGAATACTCAGTAAATGTCCAACCAGGCGTATGGTGTCATCATCTTTGATTGCTTGTACCTCAGCCATAATCTGCTTCCTTTTTTGTCTGTAGAAGGATGTTTTGGGAAGCACAGAGCAGACGATATCAAGAACCCCTTGTGCAATAAGGGATTGAAGCTTCCCGTTTTAACAATATGGGAAGCAGACATCGGCGTAGCTCTATGCGGGTGGTTTTGTTGAATGTTTGGTAACGGAGGGGGAATATTCTTGGGTGGTAAGTGGGTTGGCTCTGGTTAATAACCACACTTAATCTGAATTTGGTTGTAAGCGTCCATTGATACATAAGCTAGAAAGTTACACTCCCACATTTCATACAGCTCGGTTGTTTCTTGCAGGTGCATGCCCAGCCAGCCGCTAAATCGAGCGAAGGCGACGTTGTTAGCAAAATCAAAAGTCAGGTCGGGAACCAGTTCCGGTGTTTCGTCACCCACATAAACGCGGTCCGTTATTTCACTAATGGCAATATGGCTGTCTTTAATATCGACGGTGATAGAGACAGGATGAAACCCTCCATCTTTCGGATGGTAACTGGTGTCCTTAAAACGGATAGTTAGCCGTCCTCGGTAATTAACATCATGAATAGAACGTTTGATTAATTCTTTGAGTTGATGTGAAGGCTTGGCACGCTTGCACGCGAACATAGCCAGGTTAGCAGCTTGATTCATAGTGACCTCTTTGACGGAAATGGAGATTAGCGAATGGGGGTAATGTCGATTGAGATTGCAGAATGTGCGATGAGCGAGCGAGTGACTGCTTTAAGCCAGCTCGCGAGTAAGGTTTGTACTTCTGGCCGTTGTAAGCTGCACTGCTTAATCTCAGGGTGATAGAACCAACAACCCGCGAAGTTGAAATACAGCGATAACTCTTTTTGTGGCGAGCCTGTGACGACAACATCAAAGGTTGCGATAAAGCGAAGCTGCCAGGGCGAATCACTGGATGAACGTTCTAATTGAATCTCAATGGGCTGAAATCGTTGGTCAGTCTCTTGAGAGCGAATGTTTAACGCCAATCGTTCAACTGTATTAGGAATGGTGCTGTCCAATAGCAGGGCATCAAGAAAGCAATGCATTGGAGTAACGAGCTCATCACTAAGTCCGGAAACAATAAACTCACTCATATCAATCCCTTCTCAGCAAATGAAACACAACCTTCACCAACCACGATGTGGTCTAAGACACGGATATCCACGAGCTTTAGAGCGTCGATAAGTCGCTGAGTAATGCGTTTGTCGGCTTGGCTAGGCTCAGCAATGCCGGAAGGGTGGTTGTGGGCGAAAATCACCGTGGCAGCGTTGTGGTTTAGTGCTGTCTTCAATACTTCACGGGGATAAATCGAAGCGGCGTCAATCGTGCCAAAGAACAACTCTTCGAAACTGATCAATTGATGTTGATTATCAAGAAACATCACGGCAAACACTTCTCGGTCATGTGCTCCTAATTTGAGCTTTAAGTATTCTTTGACATTGGTTGGGTTAGTGAATGTGCCTTCACGTTTGTATTTCGTAGCTAGAGCTTCGGCTGCGCGCTCTAGGAGCTCATTGAGTTCTGAAGTCTCAAAGGGGTAGTCATGGTCAGTTCTTTGGGTACGCATAAGGGCTCCTTGGGGTATCTGTTTGGTTATGCGTACTGATGAAATATATCTGAAAGGGTTTTAAATCGGCTTGCTAGGGTTGGAAGGGAGAAAGCAAGCGTGCCAGAGACAGGTAAAAAATAACTTACTTGCCGTTGTTATGTAGAAATCGCTGTAAAGCAAGTTATTAACAACCAAGCCGAATCAGAGAATGTATCGGCTTTTTAGTCTCTGGAGAGTATGACAATGAGTATAGAAATTTATGTAGAAGCGGCCATGGTGAGGAAGCAAAGAGGTCGTCTTGTCGGTGGTGTTGCGTACATAGCACTCGATGCTGATGGATGTATTGATGATGAAGATTGGGAGCCTGTTGACTATGTTACTGACCAGGCTTACTTAGATCTGTCAGCACTTGCTTTTGGATTAGAGCATGCGAGAGATGGCGATATTATTTATTCAAGCAGCGATTATTGCGTCAAGGGCTTCAATGAGTGGCTAGAAGGCTGGAAGCAACGAGATTGGCGTAAGGCAAATAAAGAAGCGATATCTAATGCAGAGCTCTGGCGGCTGGTGGATGAAAGAAGCGCGGAGAAGCGTGTTGAGGTGAGAAAAGTCGCTGCCTGTTCAGCAGGAAAAGATGCAGCTTATAGATACGCTCTCCTGGCGACGAAACGTCAGTTGTAAGGACAATGAATCACTTGCTGGTAGTTCCAGCAAGTGATTCTTTTTTGTTGTTATCGAATTTTATAGCTTTGCAGACAAAGCTCTGGGGGCAAAAAACAGTATTTTTCTACGTGCCAGTCAATCCCATGGGAACACACAGCATAGGAGGACGTCCCATGAGATTTATAAAACTAAAAGAAGTGATGCATAAGACTGCACTTAGTCGTTCTGCGGTTTACCGCAAAATGAATGAAGGAACATTTCCAAAGTCAATAAGTACTGGTGATCGCTCCGTCGTCTGGAAAGAGAGTGAAATAGAGGAATGGATGACGGAATGTCTAGAAAGTCGATAAAGGCACTTCTGTTTAGGCTGGATTGAAAATCAAACAGTGTGATATATGACCTTGATTTTATATCGTGATTGCACTTTATTGGTTCATGATTGGTTAGTCGATGAGGGCTTATGGCTTCTTCTAAAAAGATAAGAAAGGAAAAGTTATCGATCTATCTTGCAAGAGATAGCCATAAACCTATATCGGAACTCATCAAATTAGAGAATGTTAAAAGGCCAATTCAGTTAGATTTGCCAGATACAGAGCTGGCTGAGCTTTACATTAAAATCCAGCCTCCCAAAAGCGTGCCACCTTGGACAAAAATCTTTACTGATAGCAATCAAGTTGAATCTCAAGAATTTGGTACCTCTTCCAACGTCGGAGCTGTACTCGTGGTGAGATTGACGGGTTCAACTTTCGCTTTGTCATTTGGCACAGGGTTTCATTTGATTAAGCAGGAGGCTATTGAACGAGACTTTGGGCTGAAGGTGACCTTAAACTCTGTCGATCCAGATAAGCTCAGAAGCCTGGACAAAGCAAGTTATGACCACAACCCTTTGAATTCTAGAACTCAGAGTACTAGAGATGTGGATATATTTAATCTTCATCTCGATTCAGAAAGTGAGATGCTTTACGCCATTACTGGAACTTCTAAAGTCGAGCTATTTGGAAGTCATGTAACAGGTCGTGATGCGTTAACCATTGCTGTCGAAACCGATTTAGCTAATCTTCCTAAGATTTTGTTGGAGTCTGTGCAGCGTTACCGAGCAAAGCTACCCGCTAAGTTTAGTTGGGTTGAAGATATAAACAGAGTACGCGATCTGGATGAAGTCGAAGTTCTCGATATGGAACTCGATCGCCACTTTGAATCAGGACAATACGATGGGTTCTGGCTAGGTGAGCCAGAAGTGGTTGATTGGGAATCCCAAGTAGGTTACTCCTTTGATATGTATCAAAGGACAGATCGTCATGTAGTACTGTCTTTAAAAGACTATATTGTCTTCTTGGGAAGTACTGTGCCAACAGTAGAAGCTATGAAGCGCCATGTTGTTCATGTCAACAATAGCGAATATCAGTCTGTGAAAAGTTGGCCAGTATATCGTTGCTTATATGCAGAAATTAGTTACGGTTCAGATCAGTACATTTTGAGAAATGGTATTTGGTACAAGGTAAATCAAGACTTCGTTGCCAGAGTTGATGAATACCTTGAGAGTTTGAGTGTTCACCCTTATCAGTTCCCTATTTACAGTCACGATAGGGAAGAAGATTACAACCAGCATGTTGTTGAAAATGACTCTGATTTTTGTCTTATGGATAAGAAAAATATCAAAATTGGAGGTCCATACGACAAGTTAGAACATTGTGACCTTATTAGAAATGGTAACGAGTTTATTCATGTGAAATTGTATCGAAGTTCTAGCACATTGAGTCATCTTTTTTCCCAAGGCTTTGTTGCGGCAGAGGCCTTTATCAAGGACGAATGGTATCGCGAAAGGTTGAATCCTAAGTTACCAGCATCAATTAAGCTTCAAACTCCAAAAAATAGACCAAATCCTAGTAACTATCATGTGGTCTATGCTATTGCTACAACAAAAAATATTCCTGATGAACTTCCATTTTTTTCCAAAGTAACGTTGAAAAATGCGCTAAAAACGCTAGTCGCGCTCGACTACCAGATCTCACTGGCAAAGATAGATGTAGATCCTTTGCTATTAATGAAGAAGAAGTGCAAGCCTAAGCTATAAATAGCAATCTTCTAAAGTCAAATTCACTTAATTGTATATCAATCGTTCGAATGAGTGATAGATGCGATGTTCATCATTGTCCATTCCCCAATTTTCCCATATTCTCTCACTCATCAAAGTTATCCATAAAACCGGTTAGAGCTAACAAGCTGAAATGAATGATCAAATTTTAACCTTAAAAGAGGTGGCTGCTTACCTAAAGTTGGCCGAAAAAACAGCATATAGATTAGCAAGTGAAGGAAAGCTTCCTGGTTTCAAAGTCGGCGGTTCTTGGCGTTTCAAACGTGAAGACCTTGAAGCGTGGATAGAAGAGAATAAGAGCAAGCAATGACATTAATAAATCTCAAAGATTTAGAAGCGCACCTTTGGCATGCGGCCCATATAATCACTGGCCCAATCGACGCTTCAGATTACAAAACCTACATCTTCCCAATCCTATTCTTTAAGCGTATCTGTGATGTTTACGATGAAGAGTTCGAAGAGGCGATGGAGCAGGTGGGTGATGAAGAGCTTGCGAAAGGCGATATGTTTCACCGAATCCAAATTCCAGCTAACTGCCATTGGAAAGATGTGTTTGCAGAAACTAAGGATATCGGCCAAGCCCTAAAAGATTCATTCCGTGGCATTGAGCTAGAAAACCCACAGCTACATGGCATTTTTGGTGACGCGAGTTGGACGAACAAAGAGCGCCTATCAGACGAACTGCTATCGACATTACTCAACCATTTCAACAAGGTTAACCTTGGCGTATCGAGTGTGCGTAATGATGATATGGGCCGTGCTTACGAATACCTCATCAAGCGCTTTGCTGATAAAGCAAACAAGAAAGCAGGTGAGTTCTATACGCCACGTACCATTGTTCGTCTTATGGTCAATATTCTAGACCCACAAGCTAATGAAAGTGTTTATGACCCGGCTTGTGGTACAGGCGGTATGCTGCTTGAAACCATTCACCATGTTAAAGAGAACGGTGGTGACCCACGTCTCCTTAAAATCAAAGGTCAAGAGAAGAACCTGACTACCGAAGCGATTGCTCGAATGAACTTGTTCCTACACGGGCAAGAAGACTTTGAAATCGTTCGCGGTGATACACTTCGTGATCCTAAGTTTCTGAAAAATGACCAACTAGAAAACTTTGACTGCGTAATTGCAAATCCACCATTCAGCTTAAAAGAGTGGGGACATGATTATTGGACAAGTGATCCTTATGGCCGTGCTAGCTTTGGCCTAGCACCAAAAACTAACGGGGATTTTGCTTGGGTTCAGCATATGTTTTCTTCATTGAATGATGAAGGGCGAATGGCGGTAGTGCTGCCACATGGTGTGCTTTTCCGTGGTGGTGCAGAAGGTAAAATTAGAACCAAGCTATTAAAAGAAAACCGCATCGTGGCGGTAATCGGCGTGGCTTCAAACCTGTTCTACGGTACAGGCATCCCTGCTTGTATTCTCGTATTGCGTAAAGCAAGACCAGAAGAGCATAAAGACCATGTGCTGATAGTGAATGCGGAAGAGATCTTTACTAAAGGTCGAGCGCAAAACACCTTGTCAGAGCCTCAAGCTGATGAGATTTACGACATCTATCAGAACATGCGTGCCAAAGGCCCTAAAGCAGAAGACATTGAAGGTGTCGCACGTTGGGTGCCGCATAGCGAGATTGAAGAGAACGATTTCAACTTGAACATTGCTCGTTATGTACAAAAGCCGCTAGAAGAAGAAACCATTTCCGTAGAAGAAGCGTTGCAAGATTTCCAGCAAAAATTATCCGCTTTAGAGGTCGCTGAACAAGAGTTAGAAGCCTTGTTAATCAAAGAGGGCTTTGAGCTATGAATAAAAACAATTTAGAAGACCTACTGTGGGGCGCTGCCGAGTTCCTACGTGGGCAAATTGATGCGTCTGATTACAAGCAGTACGTATTCCCACTGCTGTTCTTTAAGCGTCTATCAGATGTATATCTAGAAGAGTATAACGAAGCACTTGAGCTGCACGAGGGTGATGCCGAATATGCAGCGATGTCGATGTATCACCGTTTCGATATCCCAGAGGAAGCAAGCTGGGAGAAAGTTCGCAACACTAGCAAAGACATTGGTGAAGCGATTCAAAATGCTTTGCGCTTGATTGAAGCAAAGAACGAGCGTTTGCACGGTGTATTTGGTGATGCGCAGTGGACCAACAAAGAGCGCTTGCCTGACCACCTGTTGTCAGATCTTATTCAGCACTTTAGTAAAATCCCACTAGGCATTAAGTCTGTTGCCCAAGATGACTTGGGAGAGGCTTACGAGTACCTGATTAAAAAGTTTGCGGATGACTCAGGCCATACTGCTGCGGAGTTCTATACCAATCGTACGGTAGTGCATTTAATGACCCGTATCATGAAGCTTAAACCGGGAGAGAGTGCGTACGACCCAACCTGTGGTACAGGTGGTATGCTGCTTAACGCAGTGATGGATTTGCGCTCTCAAGGTGAAGAGTGGCGTGGAGTTTACTTATATGGTCAAGAGTTAAATTTGCTGACCTCAGCAATTGCGCGTATGAACATGTTCTTGCATGACATTGAAGAATTCGATGTTATGCGCGGCGATACCTTAGGTGACCCAAAGTTTATTGAAAATGATCAACTGAAACAGTTCGATGTCATCTTTGCCAACCCGCCTTACTCCATCAAAAAGTGGAACCGTGAAAAATTTGCCGCTGACCCGTATGGACGCAATAGTTACGGTGTGCCACCACAAGGTTGTGCTGATTACGGTTTCTATACCCATATCATCAAAAGCTTAAAACCCGATACAGGCCGCGCGGCCATGCTTTGGCCTCACGGTGTTCGTTCCGAGATTCTGAGCAAGCAATTCGTAAGCAGGTAATTGAATCTGATATCATTGAAGCGGTGATCGGGCTTGGACCAAATCTGTTCTACAACTCGCCGATGGAATCGTGTGTGGTAGTGCTTAATTGCAATAAACCTGCTGAGCGCAAAAAAAAGATTCTCTTTATCAATGGTGTAGAACATGTAACCCGCGAGCGTGCCCACAGCCGATTATCTGATGATGATCTAGATGTGCTTTGTGAAGCTTATTTTAAACCAGACAACCAAAGTGATATTACTGCGCTGGTTGATTTAAACACTATTAGTGAAAACCAATACAACTTATCTATTCCACTTTACGTGAAAGCTAAGGTGAGCGAGGCAGTACATGACATCGAACACGCTATTGAGTCATGGAAAATAAGCCGAGTGCAACTTAAGAAGCAAACTAATAAACTATTTAATAGCTTCGAGCAGTTAGGTTGCGAGGTGAAGAGCGATGACTGATAAACAAACTGTAAAATTTGGCGATATCTGTAAAGAAGTAAAGCTGACAACTAAAGATCCAATTGGTGATGGTTACGAGCGTTACATTGGCCTTGAGCACCTAGATTCTGGCTCGTTAAAGATAAAGCGTTGGGGTTCAATTATAGAAGATAACCCTAGCTTTACCCGCGTATTTAAAAAAGGTCAGATTTTATTTGGTAAGCGTCGACCATACCTAAGAAAAGCTGCGGTAGCTGAGTTCGATGGGATATGTTCTAGTGATATTTTAGTTCTCGATGTTAAAGATAATAAGGTTAATTTCGAACTATTTTATTATCTTGTCAAATCTGAGGCTGTATGGGCAGAAGCGATTCGCTCTTCGTCTGGCTCACTATCTCCGAGAACAAAATTTAAGTCCTTAGCTAATGTAGAATTCAAATTACCAAGTTCTTCTGAACTAGCATCAATATCCAACTTTTTGCACAATAGTGGTTTAGTAGTTGATCAAACTAGGCTTGTAATTCAAGGAGCAAAACGAGCGGCACAAGCAAGTATACGGTGCTTATTACGCTACGGATTTACTAAGAAAGATAAGCTGTGTATGACAGCCAATTTTGGAATGTTGCCGCCTAATTGGAAACTATCTTTACTAGAGTCATTTTCTAATGAAGGATGCTCAGCTATAAGAACTGGTCCATTCGGTTCGGCACTTAAAGGTGATCATTGGAGAGCCCATGGCAGGCCAGTGATTACTATCGGCTGCCTTGGTGAGTATGGATATGAACGATCCGAAGAGCTTTTCATTGAAGAAGAATATGCTAAAAAGTTGTCTAGTTACGCAGTAGAATATGGCGATATAGTCTTTTCTCGCGTAGCAGATATTGGGCGTTCCGTATTAATTGGTGTTGAACAACAATCAGCAATCATATCTTCAAATTTGATGAAAATATCGCTGGATAACAATAAGGTAGATCCTAAGTTTATTTATTATTCAATAAAATACTCACCTATCGTTATTCATCAGATTCAAAAGTACACTAACTCGGGAGGAAGGATGCTAGTCACATCAAGAGATTTGAAGACTATATATTTTCCTACTCCACCATTAAATGAACAAAGAGAAATTGCAAATAAGATAGAAGCTATATTGACGCTGTCAGAAATGGTTGATGATTCGACGTCAAAGCAAGAGTGTTTATTAAATAGCTATGTAAATGACATTATATCGTAAGAGATAACTTATGTTTAACGAACAAACCGTCACAGAAAATGGAATCATTGACCGTTTAAAAGGCTTAAGCGGAATAAAGTGGAATTACTGCCATGGTGAGAGCTTACCTAAGCAAACTCACGATATCTTCGTTGATACTTGGCTCAAGGATGCGCTTTGTTCGTTAAACCCGGATATTGGTAAAAATCCTGATTATGCTGATGAGGTGATCTACAAGCTTCGTGGCTTAATTTTGGAAGCCAAGCATACTGGTTTAGTCAAAGCCAACGAGAATTTTCATGAATGGTTGATGGCAGAGAAAAGCCTACCGTTTGGTGAAAATGGTGATCACATCACTATCAAGCTAATTGACTTTGATACCCCTGAAAATAACCACTTTGTTGTTTCTCAACAGGTCCACTTCATTGCCGTGACAGAGGTGTTCTTTGATATTGTTCTTTACGTGAACGGTATCCCACTGGTGGTGGGGGAAGTAAAATCTGCCACTCGTCCAAGTGTCACCTGGCAAGATGGCGCAGCCGATTTTATGGGCGGCCAAAAGCACTATTGGAAAAATGTTGCACCTTTCTTCGTGCCAAACCTTCTGTGTTTTGCTTCCGAAGGTCGCACCTTTGCTTATGGTGCAATTAATGCGCGAGTGAAAGACTGGGGGCCATGGCATAAAACCGATCAGCGAGATGAGATTCCAGCAAGTTTGGCTACCGTACTTGATAGCTGTGAAGGCTTGCTGAATCCAGAAACCTTGCTGCAAATGCTAGAGTCATTCGCGCTGTTCTCTACTGTGAAAACAGGCAAAGACACCCCACCTAAACGCGTTAAAATCTTACCGCGTTACCCTCAATTCGAAGCTGCAAAGCAAATTGTTGGGCGTGTAAAAAAAGGTTATCCGAAAAAAGGTCTTATCTGGCACTTCCAAGGATCAGGTAAGTCTTTGCTTATGCTCTATGCAGCTCGCATGCTCCGTGCTGATAACAAGTTGAAAAATCCAACCGTGTTGATTGTGGTAGACCGTCGAGATCTCGATAGCCAAATCAATGAAACCTTTGGTGGTGCCGATGTTAAAAACCTCATTAAAGTACAAAGCTGTAGAAAGCTAGGCGAGCATATAGAACAAGATAGTCGCGGCATTTTGATAACCACCGTCTTCAAGTTTAAAGATGTCGAAATCGATGAGAGTAATGAAAACGGCCTAAATAGTCGTGACAACATTATCGTGCTGGTGGACGAAGCGCACCGCACTCAAGAGGGGTCTCTTGGCGATAAAATGCGCTGGGCGCTACCTCATGCTCACTTCTATGGTTTAACAGGAACGCCGATTTCTGGTATCGACCGTAATACCTTCAAACTCTTTGGTGCCGAAGAGGATGAAGGGCGCTACATGAACCGCTACAGCTACAAGCAATCTATCCGTGATGGTGCAACAAATGCCGTTAAGTTTGAGCCTCGTTTGGCTGAGCTTCGTGTAGATCGTGCAGCGATTGATGAAGCTTTTGAACAAATGGTCAAAGACAACGACCTGGATGATGATGAGAAAATGGCATTGTCTAAACGTGCTGGCCGCTTAGCGATTATGTTGAAGGCGCCAAAACGCATGGCGGCAGTAAGCGAAGATATTTCCAATCACTTTGTAAGCCATGTAAAGCCGAAGCAGATGAAAGGCATGGTTGTGGTCTATGACCGAGATGCCTGTGTTCAGATGTATTATTTACTCGGTAAGAAGCTAGGCTTTGATGCGGTAGAAGTGATCATGAATGTCGACCAAGCGCCAATCAAAGATGAAGATGCAAGTAAGAAAGGCAAGGTTAACAAGGACTGGCGTAAATGGAAGCAAGACCTTGAGCTGCCTATCAAAGAGTCCGACTTTGAACGTTGGCAAGAGATTGATGGTAATGACCAAAAGCAGAAGAGCCTGATTGAGGATTACAAAGATCCAAAACAACCACTTCAACTGCTGATTGTTACCGCAAAACTGTTGACCGGATTCGATGCGCCTATCTGTTACTGCATGTACTTAGATAAGCCATTACGTGACCATACTTTGTTGCAGGCAATGTGTCGTACTAACCGTTTGTACGAGACAGACAATGTTAGCAAGCAAATGGGCCTCATCATTGATTACCTTGGTGTGTTTGAGAACTTGCGCACCGCACTTGCGTATGATCCTGAAGAGATCGACGGCGTGGTAGAAGGTATCGAGGCCTTTAAAGAGTTACTGCCAGCCCAACTAGATAAGTGCTTAAGCTTCTTTCCTAACGTCGACAGAACCATCGACGGCTTTGAAGGTATTATGGCAGCGCAAGCTTGCTTACCGACTAACGAAAAGCGTGACGAGTTTGCAGCCTCTTTCGGTGTATTAGCTAAGTTATGGACTGCGATTAACCCAGATGCTTTCTTAACTCCTTATCGAGCGGATTATAAGTGGTTGGTACAAATCTATGAATCAGTCCGCCCTGTAGGGCAGACTGGCTCTCTCGTGTGGGCTGCATTGGGTCCAGAAACCATCAAGATGATTCATGAGCATACTGATATCAATCGCATTCGTGATGATATTGATGAGCTGGTTATGGATGAGCACGCTATCTTCACGTTGACTGAGAAAGAACAAGAAAAGCGCGCAAGCCAGTTAGAAATCGATCTAATGGGCCGCCTACGTGGTAGTGGCAATCCGAAGTTCATTGCTCTCGGTGAGCGCTTAGAGAAATTACGTCAGGATTATGAAGCAGGCGTAATTAAAGCAATCGACTGGCTGAAAGGGCTACTTGATACAGCCAAAGACACTGTGCAAGCCGAACGTGAAACGGGCGATTCACCAGTAACCCAGGAAGATAACAAACAAGCGCTTACCAAGCTGTTCTTAGAAACTCGCCCTGAAAGCACCCCTAAGCTAATTGGCGATGTAGTAGAGCAGATCGACAAGATTGTAAAAGCCAAACGCTTTAAAGGCTGGCAAAGCTCGAACAGTGGCCCTAGAGAGATTCAAAAGGCACTGCTACTGACACTTGCCCAGTTTGGTTTAGGAAAAGATAAAGAGCTGTTCGCCAAGGCGTACGGTTATATTGAAGAGCATTATTAATGGCAACTATTTCACTTCCTCTACCACCTAATGTTCTTTATAAAGAAGCACAGCAGATCGAGTTTGATAAAATCGCTACATTCATAGGTGGGAATGGCTCAGGGAAGTCAACGATATTAAAGTCTATATTTGATGAAAAACTTAAAGGCTCGTTATACGAAGACTTTAAGGTTGTGTGTTTTTCGTCTGGTCAAAATGAAAGTTACTCTGAGCGCTTTGCTCACTACTTAAATAATGAGCGTAAAGATAAAAGAGCACTAAGCTTGGATTGTTTTTACTATGATAAGTCGTTGGCAAAATTACTGGTCTTTTTATCTACTACTGGTAACCAAAACGGTTTGGTCCGCAAATTCTTACGTCACAATGACTATGTTGTTGAAAACGAATTTGAAGAAGATGATTCAACAAAAATTACTTTTGATATTAAAGTTGATAAAGCATATGTGAGCTTAGTAGAGCAAGCTCAAAAAGAAGAAGCTCAAGGCAATAGCGACGTCATGACCAACAAGGCCTATCATCTAACCCTGAGCAACTTTATTAACACATTAGTGGATGATAGTTACGATTTTCGTCAGCCTCTAGAACTGAAAACGATTCAGTTGTCTCAAAGCGGGCTATCCAAGGTGTCCTTTGAGACCGATGAACATACCTCTTTTGATTCAAAAATCATGTTTTTTACACAAGCTGCAGATAACGATTACTTTGTAGTTAAAAAAAGTTTAGACCTTGAATTTTTGAAAGTGAATGGCTCCTCAGGTGAAGAAAGTAAGCCACTACGTTTGGAAGATTTGAGCGATGGTGAGTACCAACTACTTTTTCTATATGCTTTAGTTGATCTTTTTGATAGAGAAAATACTTTGTTTTTGTT
>NZ_WXWT01000360.1:0-13236 GCF_009904725.1 Vibrio sp. V43_P6S15P86 | reverse complement strand
AATTAGACCATCGTTCAACTTTACTCATAATTAGTTAATATAAAACTGATGTTTCAACCTCTCACTTGAGCATTCCAATTCGAAACCAATGAAACAAAGGCTCGAATAAGAACACAAATTAACCGTAAAAAGGGTGTTTCACATCCACCCTTGTTACGCGAAACCACTAAATAACTAAAAAGATGAAAAATGTTCGCGCTTAGTATCAAACGAAATAACAAAACTAATGTTATCTGAACTCAAACCTAGACAGTGATTCACGAACACAAGACATAAACCATATTTATTTTCCTCTCCATTTTCATAATTAACACTAATTTGGATAACAAGTTCCTCTCGAGATATAAACATAGCAACGCATTTTCTTATATCACCGCTAGTCCTTGATGTACTTGACCTCGCCTTACCTCTTTAGGGTTAATTACTACGCAAAATCTGAGTAATAAATCCCCAAGCACGTAGCAGCTTCACAAAACTCCTCTTACCAGTTGTGCATTCTTTTTCACATCGGTAATTTGAGCGCTTCCCAAACACACCTCGTAGTAAAGAAATTCTTTTCGTTGTTTTCTTTTTCGATTAAAAGATGCGCCATTTAACAAAAACGAAGACTTTGATTAACAATTTTATGCTCAAACGCTCATTTTTAACGCGCGTTTGTTTTCGCAAACGTTTATATGTGCACAATAGTATCGTGCTAGACAGGCAAAAATGATCAAAGGACTTTTAACATGACAACGAACAAACACCCCTCTCTGCTCGGAGAATGTTTGGCCGAGTTTATCGGTACAGGACTACTTATCTTCTTCGGCGTAGGCTGTGTCGCAGCCTTAGTTCTAACAGGCGCATCATTTGGACAATGGGAAATCAGTATTGTATGGGGCCTAGGTGTCGCCATCGCTATTTACTGTACTGCCGGCGTTTCAGGCGCGCACATCAACCCAGCGGTAACCATCGCACTCGCTATGTTCCATGGTTTTGATAAGGCGAAAGTGGTGCCATACATCATCGCCCAAATGCTTGGCGCATTCTGCTCTGCTGCGTTGGTTTACAGCTTATACAGCAACCTTTTCACCGACTACGAAATCGCACATAACTTCGTCCGCAGTAGCCAAGATGCACTAGCAACCGCTGGTATCTTCTCAACCTATCCACATGCTTCCCTCTCTTTCTTTGGCGCTTTTGCTGTGGAATTCGTTATCACTGCCGTGCTGATGTTTGCGATTTTGGCTTTGGGCGATGAAAATAACGGCGCTGCACGAGGTGCAATGAACCCGCTGTTAATCGGTATTTTGATTGCCGTAATCGGTGGTTCTCTTGGCCCACTAACAGGCTTCGCGATGAACCCTGCGCGCGACTTTGGACCGAAACTGTTCGCTTACTTCGCAGGCTGGGATTACGCTCTGACAGGTGCTAAAGACATTCCTTACTTTATCGTGCCTTTACTTGCTCCGATTGCAGGTGCGTGCTTTGGTGGTTGGTTGTACCCAAAAGCGATTGCAGCTTACCTTCCACAACAAGGCCACGGCTGTACAATTCCAAACCAATGTGAGACGGAAGAAGAAACAGAAGAAGCTAGAGCTTAAAACTGACGCAACTCGAACATTTACTAAAATATAAATAACGAAACAAAAGGATTCTTACCATGACTGAGCAAAAATACATTGTTGCCCTAGACCAAGGTACGACAAGCTCTCGCGCAGTAATTCTTGATCATGACGCGAACATCGTAAGCGTCGCACAGCGCGAATTTACTCAGATTTATCCAGAGGCAGGTTGGGTAGAGCATGACCCAATGGAAATCTGGGCAACACAAAGCTCTACGTTGGTAGAAGCTCTAGCTAAGTCTGGCATCCGTAGCGACCAATTGGCGGCTATCGGTATTACTAACCAGCGTGAAACCACCATCGTCTGGAATAAAGAAACAGGCAAACCCGTTTACAATGCGATCGTATGGCAATGTCGCCGTACTGCTGACATCTGTGAAGATTTAAAAGCGCGTGGTCTAGAAAACTACGTACGTGACAACACAGGTTTGGTGCTTGACCCTTACTTCTCAGGAACCAAAGTGAAATGGATTCTGGACAATGTTGAAGGCGCGCGCGAAGACGCAGAAGCAGGCAAGTTGTTGTTCGGTACCGTCGATACTTGGTTAGTTTGGAAGATGACTCAAGGCCGCGTTCACGTGACCGACTACACTAACGCATCGCGTACCATGCTATTTAACATCAACGATCTATGTTGGGATCAGAAAATGTTAGATGAGCTTGGTATCCCAGCATCTATGATGCCAGAAGTAAAACGTTCATCGGAAGTTTACGGTAAGACCAACATTGGTGGTAAAGGCGGTACTCGTATTCCTATTTCTGGTATTGCTGGTGACCAACAAGCTGCGCTTTACGGCCAAATGTGTGTTGAAGCGGGTCAGGCGAAAAACACTTACGGCACGGGTTGTTTCTTGCTAATGAATACGGGCCAAGAAAAAGTCACTTCGACGCACGGCTTACTGACAACTTTGGCTTGTGGTCCTAAAGGCGAGCCTGCTTATGCACTTGAAGGTGCCGTATTCATGGGTGGTGCTTCTATCCAATGGCTACGCGATGAATTAAAAATCCTAAACGGTGCAGAAGACTCTGAATACTTCGCAACCAAAGTGGATACCTCAAACGGCGTTTATGTCGTGCCTGCCTTTACTGGTTTAGGCGCACCATACTGGGATGCCTACGCACGTGGCACGATTGTCGGCCTTACTCGCGGCGTGAACTCAAACCACATTATCCGTGCGACTTTGGAAGGCATCGCTTACCAAACTCGTGACGTACTGGATGCGATGCAAGCCGACTCAGGAATTAAACTTGCGAATCTTCGCGTCGATGGCGGTGCGGTAGCGAACAACTTCCTAATGCAGTTCCAATCCGATGTATTGAATACAGAAGTACACCGCCCTCAAGTAACAGAGGTTACCGCTCTTGGTGCAGCCTACCTTGCAGGTCTTGCCGTGGGTTACTGGGACAGCATTGACGAGTTGCAGAATAAAGCGGTGCTTGATCGCACGTTTGAGCCGCACGATGATGAAGAAAAGCGCAATCGTCGTTACAAGGGTTGGAAACGCGCAGTGAAATGTGCGCAAACCTGGTCTGAGCTTCACGACGAAGAAGATTAATCTCACCTCCATACGAAAAAAGAGCGCCATTTGTGCGCTCTTTTTTGCGCTTTGCCCCTGATTCCTGAACTCGCTTACTTCTCACAACGCGCAAATTCGAGCACAATAGAGCTTCGAATTTGAAGCATTGGCCGTTACCAATGCACAAGGGAGTGGTAAGTGAAGCAAATACCTCGACACCAACAGATTGTTGAGTTGGTGAAAAAACAAGGCTATGTCAGCACGGATGAGTTGGTAGAAAGATTCAATGTCAGCCCACAAACCATCCGACGCGATCTTAATGAACTCGCCGACGACAACAAAATTCGTCGTTATCACGGTGGTGCAACCATCCCTCTCAGTTCTGAAAACACATCTTACAACACGCGTAAAGCGCTCAACTTCAATGAAAAAGATGTCATTGCAGACGAGGTGGTCAAGCACATTCCTGATGGCGCGACTCTATTTATTGATATCGGCACCACACCAGAAGCGGTTGCTCGAGCGCTCAATAAAAACCATAAACAGCTACGCGTGGTTACCAACAATATCAACGTGGCAACCATTCTCTTCCCCAACCCAGAGATCAAAGTCATCTTAGCAGGCGGTGAAGTTCGAAGTCGCGATGGCGGCATTGTTGGCGAGGCTACTCTCGACTTCGTTAAACAGTTCCGTCTCGACTTTGGCATTCTTGGCATCAGTGGTATCGACTTCGATGGTTCACTGCTGGATTTTGATTATCACGAAGTCAGGGTCAAACAAGCGATCATCGACAACAGCCGCAGTGTATTTCTTGCCGTCGACCACACAAAGTTCGGGCGCAATGCTATGGTGAAGCTAGGCAATATCGCTCAGCTCAACATGATCTTTACCAACAAGCAGCCACCAGAAGAAATCTTGTCGATTTTAAAAGAAGCTTCAATTCCACTTGAAGTCGTTGAAGCGAACGAGACAAACTTCGAAAACGAGTAGTTTCAATCATTAATTTGCCTCTCAAATGACCTCTGTCTTAATTAGGCAGAGGTTTTTTTTGTGCCTAAATCACACAAAACGCTCACAAACGAAAATAATAGATGATCACAAACGAAACCTAAGCTAGGATTAGATCATGTTCTAAAATGCTCGTTCGCTCACCAAGAGGTCAAATTTATGAGTATACAAAAAAATGCTTCCACTACTAGCTCATCCACTACCTTAGACTTGATCGTAATTGGTGGCGGCATTAACGGGGCTGGTATTGCGGCAGATGCAGCTGGCCGCGGTTTGAGTGTTGGCTTATACGAAGCAAATGACTTTGCGTCCGCTACTTCTTCGGCAAGTTCTAAACTGATCCACGGCGGTTTACGCTACCTTGAACACTACGAGTTTCGTTTGGTTTCGGAAGCGCTCGCAGAGCGTGAAGTTATTCTTCGCAAAGCGCCTCACGTTGCACTACCAATGCGTTTCCGTTTGCCTCATCGCCCATTCCTACGTCCAGCTTGGATGATTCGCTGTGGTCTGTTCCTTTACGATAACTTGGGTAAACGTACGACTCTGCCAGGCAGCAAAACCGTCAACTTAGCGAAATCCGGCTTGCTAAAACCAGAAATGAAAACCGGTTTCGAATACTCTGACTGTTGGGTTGATGACGCGCGTTTAGTATTGCTTAACGTTCTGGCTGCTCGTGAAAACCATGCAGAAGTACGTAACTACTGCCGCGTAGAAAAAGCACACCGTGAAGGTGGTATCTGGCATGTCACAATTCATGACGTGATGACAGACCAACGTTTCGAACGCAAAGCAAAAGCACTAGTAAACGCAGCTGGCCCTTGGGTAAAACAGTTCTTTGATGATGGATTAGAGCAAGCCTCTCCTCGTAACATTCGCTTAATCAAAGGCTCGCACATCGTTGTTCCTCGTATCCACAACGAACCGCAAGCCTACATTCTTCAAAACAAAGACAACCGCATCGTATTTATGATTCCTTACTTAGATAAGTTCTCAATCATTGGTACAACAGATGTGGAATACAAAGGTGACCCACGCGAAGTGGCAATCTCAGATGACGAAGTCGATTACCTCATCGACATCGTAAACCAACACTTTGTCCACCAGCTGACTCGCGAAGATGTGGTTTGGACATACAGCGGTGTTCGTCCTTTATGTGACGATGAATCTGACTCTCCGCAAGCGATCACACGAGACTACACGCTAGAACTCGATGCGGAATACGACCATGCACCTCTGCTTTCTGTCTTTGGTGGTAAGCTGACGACCTACCGTAAGCTGGGTGAAGCGGCAATGAAAAAGCTGGCTCCTTTCCTACCAGAGATGGGAAGCGACTGGACGGCAAATCAAACCCTACCTGGTGGTAACTTCAGCTGTAGTCGTGAACAATTAGCTAAACAAATTCATGCTAAATACGCTTGGGCGCCAGAAGCATTGATTCTTCGTTACGTGACACAATTTGGTACCCAAACGTGGAACTTAATGGAAGGCACAGCAAGCGAAGCTGACCTTGGACACGCGTTCTCATCGCAAGCCGGCGGTGTTTACCAACGTGAGATCGACTACTTAATGAACCATGAAATGGCAATGACCGATGAAGACATTTTGTGGCGTCGTACCAAACTTGGTCTGTACATGAACGATGAAGAAAAGCAGGCTTTATCGGACTATTTAAAAGAAAAGCTACAGCTGAAAGTGGTTAATCTTTCTCAAGTTGGCTAACTGCTCCTCTCCACCCCACTAGAAAGCCTGCCTCACTGCAGGCTTTTTTATTTTGCTGTTTTTACACCACACTTTGGCTTGCTTCACTTGATTACAAATAAGAGCAACTATTCATAGACATTTAGCGTTAAATGCAATCATACTCATTTGAATAATTATCCCTGAATAACTTCATGGAGCTGGGTTCAGAACGTTATCACTGATGCACTTCACGGAAAATAATGCAGCGGAAGAGCACAGGCTCTTTCCGAGTTATTTGGGGAAAGGCTCAGACAAGGAAAAGAAAATGGGTTTTATGATTGAACATTGGGATTTTTCAACCCCAGAAGCAACTCAGCAATCCACAACGGCGGAGCAGATTCAAGCCAAACATTGGTACCATTGTGAACGGCTGCATCCCAATATTCGTGGTTGGCTAGAGCAAAACCAAGTACCACGTGCCACTGTTGATCACCTGTTAGCCGACGAGAGCCGACCGTCTTTCCACCCTTTGGATGACGAGAACTTCATGTTGATTTTACGAGGCGTCAATATGAACGGCAATGCTTCACCAGAAGACATGCTCAGTATTCGAATTCTCTATTTTCAAGGCGCACTGATTTCAACACGTAAGATCCCATCGCGTGCCATCATGGAAATTCGTCAAGCATTGGCGGAACACAAAGGCCCGAAAAGCCTTGCTGGTTTACTTCATCAGATTATTGAAGGATTAAATAGCAAAATAGACGTTTACCTCGATACGATTGAAGAGACGTTAAACCAGTTTGATGTGAATGATGAATCGACGTACAAGCATATGGCGACTCAAAAAGCGCTTATCTCCATCAAACGTTTTATTCGCCCTCAGCAATATGCTATTCGTGATCTCGTTGAATCAGAGTCCGAGTTGGTGGCTTTAAGGCCCCATCAATATCGCTTCGCCCACAATAATATTACGCGCATAAATGAAACACTTGAGTTTTATCTTGGAGAAGTCGCTCTCTTTCAAGAAGAAATCAAACATCATCGTGACGAGAAAACTAATAAAAACAGTTATCTATTTACCTTGGTGGCGACTATTTTCTTGCCAACCAGCTTCCTAACAGGTTTGCTTGGCATCAACATTGGCGGTATGCCAGGCGTGGAATCCGCCATGGCGTTCACCTGGTTCTGTATCGCTTTAATTGTCATCTTTGCTCTAGAGTGGTGGCTATTCAAGCGTTTGGGGTTCACGAATAAAACGGACGACGAAGACGAATAAGCGCTAATCCTATAAAGAACAACAATCAAAAGAGGAGCGCGCGGCTCCTCTTTCTCTACTCACATTAGAGCCCTATCCGGGATGACCATCAACGCGAGGGGTAATAAGCATCACGCCAAAGCGCCAAATAAACAGGCCAAATGCGACAATCCATAACCCGCCGCTGATATCAATCCACAGCATCATATTGGCAGGATCAAATATCACGGCAAAACTGCGAACCAAAGCTGCCGCGGTAATCGCCGCAAACGCAAGGCTCATGTTCGGACCTTTGTAGATCATGCGACCAGTATGTCCCATCGTCACGCGTGCAATCATCGCTAAAATCAAGCCGCCTAATGCACCTATCGCAAACAGGTGAATCAGGTTATGGCTGGCAAATGCATCTCCCCAAACGCCTCGCAAAATTAAGCTTAGTGGCAAACACAAATACGCAGCATGCAGCGACCACACTAAAGGCTCGCTCAGGGTTAACCAAGGTTTCCAGCGAACAAAACGCACCAACTGAGCAACACCTGCAAACAGCATCAAAGGATTACCTAGCTCTGCAAACGTCACAGGGAAAAAGCTCAGCACAAATAGCATTACCAACGGCAAGTTCGCGAACCATTCTAACCAAGCCAGTGGTTGCGCTTTTTCGAAATTAAATCGACGCGCAGTAAAGAATGGAATCACACGTCCGCCCATGACCGACAGTAACAACGTAAACCACCACAACATCGCCTGCCATACAGCAGAAGAGCTAAACGGCGGCATGCCTTTTATTGTTGCGTAGCTTGTAAAGTTCGCCAAAATGGCCAAAAGAAACAGCGGCACAAAAAACAGATTACGCCAACCTTTGGCTCGACAAACACGAATGCCTACCTCATAGGCAACAAACAACAAAAATACCGCTTCAATGCTGCTGGTTAACCATAACGGCGCTGGCGTCCAGAGCAATATTCTAGGTGTCAACCACAAGCCAAATAAGATCAAAAGCGTGTAATGCTTGGTGCCATTAATGCCAGTCCAGTTTTGTACCGCGGTCAGTACAAAGCCAACTACGATTGCCATCGAAAAACCGAACAACATTTCATGTACGTGCCACCATAATGCCGGTACAGCTAATGCGTTTGGCTGTCCGCTCTGGAACATCCACACCCACAACGCGATCGCAACAATGGCGTAAATCGACCCAAACAGAAAAAACGGCCGAAAGCCTAATCGCAGCCATGCGGGGATTTTTTCTTCCACTTTTTTATCGGTGATATTCAGCATTATCTTGCCCTCAAGCGTCTCTCGATGCTGGTTAACTCAACTACAATATTGATGCTACCATAAACATGTATAAAAAATACATGTTAATAGTTAGGATTATACTTAAGAGGTAAAGTTGTGCTTCAAAGGCGGGTTAGGTATAAACGGTGAGAGACACAACCATCAGTTAAGGGATGCAACGACAATGTACATATTTGGCTATGGCAGTTTGATTAATTCTGCGTCACGTAAGTTAACCGGACAAACGGGAGAAGCCATTCCCGTCATTGCTCATGGACTGGTGCGCTACTGGGGAAAAATTGATGACAGCTACACTCTGTCTCCATTAGTGGTGAACCAAGGCGATGGGCAGGTCAACGGCGTTTTACTCGAAGTGAATGAAGAAGCTCTCGCAGAATTCGATCGCCGTGAGCGTGGTTATCATCGTATTCAAATTCAGCCAGATCAAATAGAAACGGACGCGAACTTTAACCAAGAACATAGCATCTGGGTTTACGTAAAAGACGAGCCATTACCACCGTGCGTAAAAAGCCCAATCATGCAAAGCTATGTCGATACCGTGCTAGTAGGTTGCTTAGAAGTTTCCCACGCGTTTGCAGAGCATTTTGTGCGTCACACCATTGGCTGGCAACACGCAAAAGAAAATGACCGCCATCAACCCAAATACGGCAACCTTGCAGGCGTGCAAGAGCATCATTACGAGTTGATTGATAATCTGATTGCCCAAAAATCGTAGCTCAATCCCATCTGTAAAAACAGCTCTAAACTAAGAGCTGTTTTTACAATAGAGCGACCAGTGAACTGATTAAACAATTCTCACCCCAGTCGGCATCGCTCTTTCTGGCGTTAGCAACACACTTTCGGATTCATCATCCGTTTCTGCGCATAACAACATACATTCAGAGGTTTCACCGCGCATTTTGGCTTTGGCAAGATTACACAATACGACCACTTGTTTGCCCATCAACTCTTCCTCGGTGTAATAAGGCACTAAGCTGGTTACGGTTTGCAGTGTTTTCTCACCGATATCAATTTGCACAATATACAGCTTGTCTGCATTTTGATGACGAGCCACTTCAATGATTTTTCCGGTACGAATTTCCAGTTTGGCAAAATCTGAGTAAGCGATAGTTTCCATAATTAAAACCCTAGTAAATTTTTACTAAAAAGATAACATTTACACTATCAGTAAGCTTAATAAATACAAGTGGTAAAGATCTCATTTCCGAAAGCAAATCCCCTATCAAATTGCACTTATTACACAATGGGTGTTTAATACTTCCAGTCAAAATTTTTAGCCACTAAAGGTTCTATATGGCAACGATCAAGGATGTCGCGAAAGAAGCCGGTGTTTCGGTCGCAACGGTTTCTCGCGTGATCAACAAGTCCCCAAAAGCCAGTCAATCATCGGTAGAGTCGGTCACCAAAGCAATGAGCAAATTGGGTTACAGACCCAATGCCGCAGCTCGCGCACTGGTGAGTCAAAGCACAAATACCATGGGTGTGTTGGTGAGTGATGTGTCCGATCCTTTCTTCGGCACGCTGGTCAAATCCGTCGATAATATCGCGCGCGAAAATGGCAAACATATCTTGATTGGCAACGGGTATCACAATCCAGATGATGAGCGTCAAGCCCTAGAATTGCTGATCAACAGCCGTTGCGATGCAATAGTCATCCACTCGAAAGGCTTATCTGATGAGGAGCTAATTGGCTATGCCCAAGAAGTGAAAGGTATGGTGCTTATCAATCGACATATCCCAGAGCTTGCTGAGCGCTGTATTTCCCTTGATAACCGCAAGGGGGCACTCCTCGCGACAGAATATTTGATTCGTCACGGGCATCGCAAAATCGCTTGCATCGCCTCATCCCACGATATCGAAGATACCGATGAACGCTTGCAAGGTTACCAAGCCGCATTGAAAGAACATGGTATTGAACTCTCCACAAGCTACATCGAATACGGTGAGCCCAACAGTGATGGGGGCGAAGTTGCGATGACCAACCTGTTAACCAAATCTTTGGAGATTACTGGAGTGGTGGCCTACAACGACTACATGGCCGCTGGCGCACTAGCAGCGTTGGATCAAAATGGCATTGACGTACCAAGTAAGGTATCTATGGTCGGGTTCGATGATGGCTTGATCGCCCGCTTTGTTCACCCTAGCCTGACCACTATTCGCTACCCAATCGAGATGATGGCAGAACGCGCCGCCCGTTTGGCTTTGGCGCTATCTCGTGACGAAAAAGTTGAAGATGAAACCATTATTTTTAGCCCGACTTTGGTACGAAGAAATTCTGTTGAGCGTTGTTGATGGTGGATAACCTGTAAATTGAAAAGAAAAAGCCCGCTCAGGTTATTGAGCGGGCTTTTTCTTTGAGCACTTGTCGAGACGATATGGATTCTAGCTCAAGGCTTCGTTCGGTTTTGCAGACTTCACGTCAACGCCTTCCGCAAACTCACCACGCTGTAATTTTTCTCGTAAAATCGCATGTTGGTCTTCGGTAAATGTGTAGCGAGACATAATAAAGATGCGCACTAAAGCTCCCAATGCGGGTAGCAACGCAATACAGAAGAACATGCCACTGAGCGCGGTTTCCGTTTGCGCCGCATTTGGTACATAGCCAATCATCGTCAAGATTACCCCCGTTAAGCCGCCCGCTACCGCAACAGAAAGTTTGCCTGTAAAGGTTTGTCCCGAGAACGTGATCGCCGCGGTACGTTTGCCACTGTGGTAGTACGAGTACTCTACTGTGTCTGCAATCATGGCCGAGATAAGAGGGTTGGTCATCATAAAGATGCCTGTAATCACCGCTAACCACGCCATCACGACCGTTGGATTATCATAGCCAGTAAAATAGAACCCAATGCGAGCGATGATCTCTAAAACACACAGCGCAATAAAGATGTCACGTTTTTTGAAACGGTTTGTCAGCACAGGCGTAGCCAAACACGCAATCGCACTTACCAAAGTGATGGTACCAATCAGAGAGACTAACCCTGCATCACCCATGTTGTAGGTAAAGAAGAAAATGTACAGGCCATTTACTAGGTTAAAGAACACATTCATAAAGAAAGCGGCAAGAATAAAAAACAACGGCTTGTTTTTACGAACGGCTTGAAAGGTTTGTTTTAGAGTAACTTTTTCGCAGCTCTTCGTCGAGATGCGTTCTTTGGTGTTGTAAAAACCGTTCAGCATGAAGAACAAACCCGCAATCATCAACACAATCACAGCTGGTAAGTAACCCTGATCTGCCCGGCCATCAGCGAAGTAAGCGCTCAGTTTCGGGAACACAACCAAAGTTGCACCAATACCTGCATTCACCCCTAACATGGCACAAGTTGCCGCTTTTGCTCGCTCTTGCGGTTCATCCGTCATAACAGAAGACATAGACCAAAACGGCACATCAGAAATTGTGTAAAGCGTACCCCAAAGAATGTAAGTGATACCGGCATACATCACTTTTGTCGACGTATCAGCATCAATGTTATAGAAAGCGGCAACCGTGACCAGAACAATCAGAATCGGCGTAAACAGCATGTAAGGGCGGAATTTACCAAAGCGAGAGTCTAGCGTGTCCATGTATCCGGCAATGAGCGGATCGTTCACCGCATCCCACACACGAGCAATCAAAAAAATCGTACTTGCCGCAATTGGAGAAATACCCAAAATATCGGTATAGAAATAAAGAATAAAAGAGCCGACTAGACCAAAGCTAAAGCACTGGCCTACCCCATAGCCGAAGTAAGACATCAGCTCCTTATTAGTGAGTTTGTTTTGTAGAGTAGTCATTGTTCACGTCTCAATTGATTTTATTGTAAATAAGAAACCGACCCATTTCTCAGAGTCGGCTCACAGGCAATTAATCCACTTCTGCGAGTGTTTTGATCAATTGCACTTCGCTTGCGTCATACGGCTGTCCTTGCTCATCAAGCAGATCGTGGAACCATTGACTCGCATAGTTTGCATCGCTACGTTTTATCTCTGGCCAAGGCAGATGCGTTTGTGTTTTTCCTTTCACTAATCCCCACTGGTAGCAGCCAATGTTTTTCTGTTTAAAGACCGGAAGCTGTTCGTGCATGTACGATTGCGCATGACGAGCAAGCCACTCAGTACACATCATTGGTCGGTTGTAGCTTTCTACAATTTCAACGGCTTTATGGAACAGATCGAGTGGTAAGTAAGCGTGGAAAGTAATGATGTCCGATAGCTCCATCGCTTTGCGATCGGTTGGGTGTTCATAAATCGGTAGGCTTCGGTCAAGAATGCTTGGCGCATGCCAAGCGCCAACGGTGAGAGGCTGAGTTGGGTTTTCTTCACGTGCCCACTCAAACGCTTGTTCCATCAGCTCATGGCTAAAGATTTCCATTTCTTCGTCATAAGCGATCTCACCCGTGGTGGTGAAAATCATGCGGTTGGTTGGCTCGTTATAGAGATCCCAAATAACGATTCGAGGGTCATTTTTGTAGGTAGAGATGATGTCGCGAATATACGCTTCGACCTCACCCCACATAGATTTGTCCATCACCACATTGCGACCAGGACTTGCTGCTGCTTGGCTGTTGTGCAAATCCGGTACGGGCGCTTTTTGTTCACCAAGATAAGGATGGTCGCCCGAAAAACCGCAGTCATCCATCGGCGTGAGCATCACTTTGATTTGATTGCGTTCGCAAATATCCAGAAAGCGCTCAATTCGCGCATGTAAACCATCGCGATCCGCTTGCCAAACTATAAATGGTAAGTTGGTACGTAAAGTGTTGTAACCCACATCATGCGCCCAAGCTAACTCTTGTTCCATCACCTCAGGTGCAAAAGATTCCGCTTGCCACATCTCATTCCAGTTAACCGCTGTGCGCGGTAAATAGTTAAAGCCACGTAGCCAGCCATGCTC
>NZ_WXWT01000051.1:0-13253 GCF_009904725.1 Vibrio sp. V43_P6S15P86 | reverse complement strand
CTACCGATATTTTGAAATAAGTTTGTAAAATTAGTTCAAATTATCTGGCAAAAACAGTGGACCGATCGGCACTTCAGGTAACCCAAATTCTTCTGGATAGTCTACATCTACCAGGTACAGACCTTCCGCTTTCGCTGTCGCACCCGCTAGTTTGCGATCTTTAGCCTCTAGCAACCATTTGATCCATTCAGGGCTCTCTTCACCACGTCCAACCTTTATCAAGCTACCCGTGATGTTACGAACCATATGATGCACGAACGCATTAGCTTTAATATCAATAACCACATAGTTCCCATGGCGCGTAACGTTCAGATGCATCAAGTTTCGAAATGGGCTACGAGACTGACAATGCGCCGCACGAAACGACGTAAAATCATTTTCACCAAGCAGATACTGCCCTGCCTCATGCATTTTTTTCTCGTCGAGCTCACCATGATAGTGGCTCACACCAGAGTTTAAGATACCAGGTCGTAAAGCATGATTGAAAATAATGTAGCGATAACGGCGCGCTGTCGCTGAGAATCGTGCATGGAAATCATCTGGGACTTCCTTAGCCCAGCGAACCGCTATATCACTCGGCATGTTCGCGTTTGCGCCCATAGTCCAAGCTACCATTTTTCGAGTAACGTTGGTATCAAAGTGCACAACTTGTCCTGTGCCATGCACGCCAGCGTCTGTCCGACCAGCACACTGCACTTCAACTGGGTGATTAGCAACAACGGACAATGCTTTCTCTAGCTCTTCTTGGACACTTTTCACTTCTCTTTGGCGCTGCCAACCAAAGTAGTTTGTACCGTTGTACTCGATACCTAATGCGATTCTCATCTTAACCTTCGAACTCTAAAATGGGGCAGGAAGTATATACTCAAGTCACCTCAAGTTGCCAGTTTCAACAAGGATGACGTAGAGGTAGCATCATACTAGCGAGACACAAAAAGGGTAGCCAACGCTACCCTTTTCGATTTATCGGCCATTAATGGCATCAATCAGGCTCTTTGCTTCGCGGCGAATATCATCTTCACCGTAAACAATCGCCTCTTCTAGTAATTTTATCGCCCCTTGAGAATCGTTCATCTCGAGATAGATTTTAGCAAGGTCCAGTTTTCCAGCAGCTTCAGCGTTGCTATCTACGTCAACATCGCCGATCTCACCGATAACATCTGGAAACTCGTTCAATCCGACATCAAGCTTCAGATCTTCCTCTTCGAACTCACCACCTTCTTTATCGACCTGAGCCATCAATTCATCAATCGTCATAAATTGATTTTTCTTCGGGTCGAAGTCATCCAAGCTGCTTTGCTCTGCCCAGTTTTCTTGCGCGATCTCTGGCTGACTTAGTGCATCACTTGAATTCCAGACATCACGCTGGTCCTCGGGCACTTCGTCCGCAGAACTTACGCTATCGGCAGCTGGTTTAAAGCCATCCCAATCATCTCCAACATCAAGCATGGTTTCAAAATCCATACCTGCGCTTGCGATGGTGTCACTGTCTAACTGACCTTCAAATACCTCTGAACTTGCGTCTTCAGCAAGAAGGTTAGCCATTGAAGATTCATCATCTAAGTCACTTAGCGGCTCACCCTCTGTCGCCGTTAGCTGCACTTCTGGTTCAGTATCAAAACCGTTTTGCTGCGCAAAGACTTCAAACAAAGCATCATGATCGTTATCGGCTTGAATAGCTGGTCTCGATGTCTCTGCTTCAACCTTAGGGCTCTCTGGCGCACCCTCGTTCATTGACGCGAGAACATCTTCCTCATTGAACTCTGGAAGATCTTGGTCGTCAAAACTTAACTCTTCATCCTCACCGGAGATTGGTTCTATATCTGCAGTCTCAGAGCTCGGTAATTCTGGCTCTTCTTCCATCGACGCCAAGGCATCTTCTTCGCTGAATTCTGGCAGTTCGAGTTCATCGAAATCGAACTCTTCTTCTGCTTCAGTCGCCGACTCAGCTTCAGAGCGCTCAGGCTCGATAGATTCTGGTTCATCTAACGTAGGTTCGCCTGCCATGGACGCCAATGCGTCCTCTTCGCTGAACTCTGGCAGTTCGAGTTCGTCGAAATCGAACTCTTCTTCTGCTTCAGTCGCCGACTCAGCTTCAGAGCGCTCAGGCTCGATAGATTCTGGTTCATCTAACGTAGGTTCGCCTGCCATGGACGCCAATGCATCCTCTTCACTAAACTCTGGCAGTTCGAGTTCATCGAAATCGAACTCTTCTTCTGCTTCAGTCGCCGACTCAGCTTCAGAGCGCTCAGGCTCGATAGATTCTGGGTCATCTAACGCAGGTTCGCCCGCCATAGACGCCAATGCGTCCTCTTCGCTAAACTCTGGTAGTTCGAGTTCATCGAAATCGAACTCTTCTTCTGCTTCAGTGGCCGAATCAGCTTCAGAGCGCTCAGGCTCGATAGACTCTGGGTCATCAAACGCAGGTTCGTCCGCCATGGATGCCAGTGCATCTTCTTCACTGAACTCTGGCAGTTCGAGTTCATCAAAATTGAGTTCTTCTTCTGCTTCAGTCGCCGACTCAACTTCAGAGCGCTCAGGCTCGACAGACTCTGGGTCATCAAACGCAGGTTCGTCGGCCATGGATGCCAGTGCATCTTCTTCACTGAACTCTGGTAGTTCGAGTTCATCAAAATTGAACTCTTCTTCTGCATTGGTGGCCGAATCAGTTTCTGATGCTAGTTCTGAACTTTCTGGCTCACTTTTGTTACCCGAGTTTTGTTCTTGTTCTGGTTGAGTTTCACTTTCTAGTTCAGGCTCATCCAGTAGCCAATCTTCTTCTTGTGGAACACCAAATTCATTTTCTACTGTATTTGGTGTCGGAGTAAACGCCGGAGCGTCTTCTTCTGTCTCAACTTGAGGCGGCACTTTAGCATCAGGCTCTACTGATGCATCTTGCGTTGACTTAGAATTGGCATCCTCCTCTTGTTGTGGCGAAGATTCCTCTATCTCAGCTTGCGGCTCTTCAACTTGTTGTTGCGCTAAATCATCTTCAGTATCAAATAGCGCATCCAGTTCAGCAGAAAAGTCCGCGTTTTCTTGCTCTGTAGGCTGAAGCTCTTCACTGTCTGACTCAAACAAGTCGTCTAGCTCGCTCATTAAAGGATCGTTCTCTGGTGAGAGATCCTCTAAATCACCAAGAAACTCATCGCTGCTAAATGGCTCTGAATCAGTTTCTGGCTCGGTTAATGGTTGCTCTGGCGCTGTTTGTTGTGGGTCTGGTTGACTGTCACTTAATAAAGCGTCGATGTCCAAACCAGACTCAATTTCCGACTCTTCATGAGCGGGCTCTGACTCGGCTATTGAAGATGGTTTCTCGTCGCCGTCTGGTTCGCCAAAACCAAGTGAAGCGAGTAACTCTTCCTCTTCCGATTTATTCTGTACAGGGCTTTCGTCCTCTCGAATCAGATCATCAAACGGGTCTAACTCAGTCTCAGTTCCTGTCTCTTCATCAAGTTCGGATGTAACGTCATCAATGAGTTCATCTAGTAAATCTGTGCTATCTGCATCTAACTCTTCAATCGAGTCATCGCCTTCAAAACCAGAGAGTGCTTCTAGCTCATTCAGTGGGTCAAACTCGTCGTCTGTTTCATCTTCGTCAAAATCGATCAGTTCATCGAGTAAGTCCGTACTGTTTTCATCTAGAACGACGTCTTCGCTGGCGTCACCTTCAACTTCTGTCGACTCAGTAACAGGCTGCTCGTATTGAGCTAATAGCTTATCGATATCGTCATCAGATGCCTCTCCTGCGCTGAAATCATCATCCGATACGGGCTGTTTTAGTTCAGGTTCATCGGTATCTAGGTCGAAGTCGTCATTGCCAAGCTCCGCAAACAAGTCATCAAGCATATCCTGATCGACAGTGTCACTTGGTAACTCTTCTGACGGCTCATCTGCTGCAAGTAGTTCCGCAAACGCGTCGTCTGAAAGCGAGTCTGCTTTCTCGTTCGTATCATCTGAAAGATCGAAGCCAGCCTCATCGTCATCGAGCACTTCTAGTTCTGGAGCAACCTCATCTAAGGCTCGCTCCATCTCTTCTAAACCAAGCGCTTTTTCTTCGCCGTTAACTTGGATACCATTGTTCGATGACTCAAACTCATCCAGACCAACATCTAGGTCGCCGTCATCACCGATACCCGCAAATGGGTCATCGTCCCCTTCTAGGTTGAAATCCAGTTCTTCATCGTCAAGGTTGGCAAAGACGTCTTCTTCTAAATCTGGCTTCTCTTCTTGTGTAGCCTGAGTATTAATATCTTCATCTGCGAACAACTCATCATCAAGTGTGAGTTCTTCATCCAGCTCGTCCGTCGCCGCTAAACCAATTGGCGCAGCTAATGGATCGGTTTCCTGCGGCGATTGCTCAGCAGGCTCTTCCTCTTTGTTTTTAGAACGGCGACCAAGCAACATCACAACCAACAGTGCCAGCAATGCACCTGGAATAAGCGCCGCTAAGCCGACAAGCCAACCATTAGACAAAATCTTGTCAATCGTACTTGGCTGCATGCGTTGTTGCTCAGCAAGGCGCTGGCGCTCTTCAGCAAGCAGTTTCTCGACTTCCGAGCGAATGCGTTCTTCGTCATTCAGCTCATTTTTCAAGGTTTCAACTTCGCTTTGCACTTCTGACAACATTAAGCGAAGACGATGGTTCTTCTCTTCCAATGACTCTAATTCACTTTGTGAGCCTTGAAGTTTGTCTTTTAACGCACTGACCTGCTTTTCACCCTGCGGAGAGGTGATCACAGGTGGCGCAGGAACAACTGGTATTGTTTTTTGAACCGGTTTTGGTTCCGCAGCTACAGTGGTTTCTGGTTTAGGAGCAACAGGCTTGGGTTCTACTTTTATTTGTGGCTTTGGTTGCTCGGTGACGCGTTGCGCTGGCGTGGCTCTATTTGTCGGCTTCGGCTGTTTTAACTTAGCCTCGTGCGCCTTCATAATCGCAACAGCTTGCTCTGTAGTCGCGCTTTGCACTTGCTCTAGAGACGGTACTCGTAGTCGACTCCCTGGGATCAACTCATGAATGTTTTGGTTCTCAAACGCTTGAGGGTTAATCCGATAAATGGCAAGAAGCGTTTGTTGAACGGTAACACCACGTGAAGGTCGTAATTCTGAAGCGATCGACCATAGTGTTTGATTTTCACCAGTCGGACCAAAGAAACGTGACGGCTGAGTATTTGCAGGAGGAGCAGGTAATGCTCGCTCAATATCTTCAGCATAGCTCGGAGATGATTGCACTTCACCAGATGGTCCAACAAGACGAATTCCTTCGGCTTGAACCACTGATGATGTCTGAGTCGCGCTCATCAACACAAGGGCTGCTAACAAACGCTTATAATTTTGACGCATAGAAGGCTCAGTTTTGTGCTAAATACAATTTGAAATGGTGATCGGTTAAATATATCGGATATCACATGCAAAACTATAGCGTTGAGAATAAAAAATGTGTGGCTCTCGCCATATTCGTACTAATCTCACACTATTTTGTTCCGTTCGTACAAAAAAGCCTCGCACAATGCGAGGCTTTGAAATGAACAGTAAGTGACTTAGTAGTAATCGCGGATCAGGACTTCAGCGATTTGTACCGCGTTAGTTGCTGCGCCTTTACGCACGTTATCCGCCACAACCCACAAGTTTACACCACTGTGATGGCTGATATCGTTGCGGATACGACCAACCATAACATGATCTTTACCGCCCGCATCACGCACTTGTGTCGGGAAGTCATCACCGTGGAAGACTTCAATGCCTTCTGTTTGCTCAAGTAGATTAATGACTTCTTGTGCATCAATTGGAGAGCGAGTCTCAATGTGAAGCGCTTCAGCATGACCATAGAATACGGGCACACGCACACACGTTGGGTTTACTGTGATTGATGGATCGTTAAAGATCTTCTGTGTTTCCCACACCATTTTCATTTCTTCTTTGGTGTAGCCATTTTCCATCATCTGATCGATTTGCGGAATACAGTTAAACGCAATCTGTTGAGAGAATTGCTTCTTATCCGCTGGCAGACCGTTTAGAAGCTTAGCCGTTTGACCTGCTAGTTCGTCAATGCCCGCTTTACCCGCACCAGATACGGATTGGTATGTAGATACGTTAATACGCTCAATACCCACTGCATCCTGAATTGGTTTTAGTGCCACCAGCATTTGAATGGTCGAACAGTTTGGGTTCGCGATGATGTTACGGTTACGAAACTCTGCAATCGCTTCTGGGTTTACTTCTGGCACAACAAGAGGAATGTCGTACTCGTAACGGAAGTGTGAAGTGTTGTCGATAACGATAACACCTTCATCTGCCGCGATTGGCGCCCATTTTTCAGATAGTTCACCACCAGCAGAGAACAACGCAATATGAGCTTGAGACCAATCAAACTCTTCAACGTTCTGTACACGAACCGTTTTGCCATTAAAGCGATAAGTCTTGCCTTCGCTACGCTCACTTGCCAATAAGTGAATGTCACCCACTGGGAATTTACGTTCTTGAAGCACTTCTAAAATTGTTTCACCGACCGCACCGGTCGCACCTAAAATGGCAACATTATATTGCTGGCTCATTGACTTACCTCAATCTGAAAACCTAGTTCTGCTAATGGAGCAAGGTTACATGTTTTGTTACCCACTAGCGTGACAGCGCTGTATTCACGGCGATCCCAGTAGTTTTTACGCATCAGGTCAAAAGCACCTGGCTTACTGATCTCACGACGGAAAAGAGCGTCATCTCTACGCACATCATAGATTAACTGCGTGATGTTATGCAGTGTTGCTTCATCCCAAGCTCTGTCCAATACCATAGTAGGAACAGGCGCGGTTGGCAGTAAATCGCTGGCATGCGCACGTAATTCGTTATTTAAGAACTCACAGTAGCTGTTGAAAATCATCGTCGTACCGCGAGCTTTCCCTTCCAAGCCGTAGCCTGCAACGTGAGGGGTTGCGAATGCTAGCAGAGGCAGAAGCTCCATATCAACCTCTGGTTCAAATTCAAATACGTCAAGCGCTGCGGTAAAACCGTCGTTTTTCAAAAGACGTTGCTTCAATGCCTCGTTATCAACGATTGGACCTCGCGCGGCGTTAATCAAAATCTGATCACCACGAAGCGAGTTTAAAACCGTTTCATCAATTAAATGATAAGTTGGATATGGGCCATCTTTGGTGATTGGCGTATGTAGTGTAATGATGTCTGAGCTTTCAATCAGTTCTGTCAACGGAGTAAAGCTACGAGGATCACCAGCCTCTTGTTTGAATGGGTCATTGATGAGAACTTTAATCCCCATGCCTTTCAAACATTTCTCTAGGTAGCTACCTACTTGGCCTGCACCAATAATACCTACCGTCTTGTCAAATACCGAGAAGCCTTGTTGCTGAGCGAGCACCATCATCACGCTGAACGCGTATTCCGCCACACCCACTTTGTTACAACCCGGCGCAGCGGTGAAGAATATACCTTTCTCTTTTAAAAGCGCTTGGTCGACATGATCCATACCTGCTGTTGCGGTACCAACAAACTTTAGCTTGTTTGCTTTGCTGATTAGATCGGCATTCACTTTGGTTACCGAGCGAATCATTAGGGCATCAACATCCACTAAATCATCAGCCGTCAGTGTACGACCTGGTTTTAGAATCACTTCACCGAGTTGGCTGAATAGCTCTTCAGCGTACGGCATATTTTCATCAACAATAATTTTCATAGCGCCAGCGTTTTAACATCCATTTGTATGAGTTCGTTTATTCGCAAGATGCGAAACTAAAACGATTGTGCCCTTTTCCCGAAAAATCTCAAGAAATAACCCTAATAAACCTCAAGGAGATTGGCTCCAAAGAAATCGTTTAACGGGAAGCAACGTAAAAAGCAGAAATTGAGAAAAGAAAAAGCCCGGCTAAATAGCCGGGCAAAGTTCCAGAACAAAAGGATCCTATCCCGCTCTCCATGGGATAGAGTCTGCGTCTGTTCGATCAGTGTGACTGATCAAGCTCTGGAAACTGGATTGTTGACGCTGTACTCACTCACGTGGCGCGCCAACAAATTCAGTTAACCTTGGTACTTTTTAATAACCAAAGTTGCGTTTGTGCCGCCAAAGCCAAAGCTGTTTGACATTACGGTTGTTAACTCTGCATCACGTGCTTCTGTCACGATGTCCAGACCTTGAGCTGCTTCGTCCAAGTTTTCAATATTGATGCTTGGAGCAATGAAGTTTTTGTCTAGCATAAGTGTTGAGTAAATCGCTTCGTGCACACCAGCGGCGCCTAGTGCGTGACCAGTCATTGCTTTTGTTGCAGAGATTGCTGGGCTGTTCTCACCAAACAATTGTTGGATCGCACCAAGCTCTTTCACGTCACCAACTGGTGTCGACGTGCCGTGCGTGTTGATGTAATCCACACCGTCAACGTCTTGCATTGCCATCTTCATACAACGGATCGCGCCTTCACCTGATGGTGCTACCATGTCGTAGCCATCTGAAGTCGCACCGTAACCTACGATCTCACCGTAGATTTTCGCGCCACGTGCTAGAGCGTGCTCAAGTTCTTCGATAACCAGCATGCCGCCACCGCCAGAGATAACGAAACCATCACGGTCCGCATCATACGTACGAGATGCTTTGTCTGGAGTGTCGTTGTATTTCGTTGACAGCGCACCCATGGCGTCAAACATCATGGTTTGAGACCAATCAAGCTCTTCACCGCCACCCGCAAAAACAATGTCTTGTTTACCAAGTTGAATAAGCTCCATCGCGTGACCGATACAGTGAGCAGAGGTAGCACATGCAGAGCTCATTGAGTAGTTCACACCACGAATCTTAAATGGCGTAGCAAGACAAGCGGAAACCGTAGAAGACATAGTACGAGGAACCATGTAAGGGCCAACTCGTTTTACGCCTTTTGCGCGCATCGTATCTGTCGCTACCGTTTGGTTGTATGCAGAAGCACCGCCAGAACCCGCAACGATACCGGTACGATCGTTTGAAACCTGATCCTCTGTAAGACCAGCGTCTGCGATTGCCTGCTCCATTGATAGGTATGCATAAGCAGCCGCATCACCCATAAAGCGCATCTGCTTACGGTCGATGTGTTCCGCCGGGTTGATTTTTAGGTCACCCCATACTTGCGAACGAAGACCGTGTTCTTTGAACTGCTCAGATGCAGTGATGCCAGATTTGCCCGCTTTAAGAGACGCTAGAACTTCTTCGACGTTGTTACCGATACTTGAAACAATACCCATACCGGTGATTACGACTCGTTTCATTATGACATTCCTATAATTCAAAAATCCGCTAGATGATAACTAAGATAGTCAACAAAAGTGGTCAGCTTTCCCATAAATTCGTACAATCGCCCCATTCTTACCGCGCCAAATCACAAATTTGCACCATTATGACTTCAATAAAAAACGCAGAACTTGGTTGGAACGAAGCTGGTACTCCGGTTTCAGACCAATTTGATGATGTTTACTTCTCTAACGTAAACGGTCTTGAAGAGACACGCTACGTTTTCTTAAAACAAAATCATCTCCCAGAAAGATGGCAGGAATTTGACCAAAGACGTTTTGTCATTGGTGAAACAGGATTTGGCACGGGATTAAACTTCTTAGCAGTATGCCAGTGGTTTAGTGAGTTTCGTCGTCAGCATCCAGACGCAGCATTGAAAGAGCTGCATTTTATTAGCTTTGAAAAATACCCGCTAAGCCAAGCGGATTTAAAGAAGGCGCATGAAGCTTGGCCTGAGCTAGCTGAGTACGCGGAAAAGTTACAAAAGCACTACCCTGCCGCCGTGCCAGAATGTCATCGCATTATTTTAGAAGACGGCGCAATCACGCTCGACCTTTGGTTTGGCGACATCAAAGACTGCATGCCACAAGTCCCATACAACGAACAAGGTTTGATTGACGCTTGGTTTTTAGATGGATTCGCACCAAGTAAAAACCCAGAAATGTGGAACCAAAATCTGTTCAACAACATGGCTAAGTTAGCCAAGCAAGACTGTACCGTTGCCACTTTTACCGCAGCGGGCTTTGTGCGTCGAGGATTGAACGAAGCAGGCTTTGCAATGAAAAAAGTCAAAGGCTTTGGCACCAAGCGTGAAATGATCGCAGGTTCGATGGAACAACGCGAAAAATACTCGAACCATCTTCCGTGGTTCAATCGCACGGCGTCCAGCAATCTTGATTCGATTGCCATAATCGGAGGCGGTATTGCCAGCGCGGCGTTAGCGAAAACGTTGGTTCGTCGTGGCCAAAACGTCACGCTTTACTGTAAAGACACTCAACCAGCCGAAGGAGCGTCGGGTAATCGTCAAGGGGCCGTGTATCCCTTGTTGAACGGTCCTCATACTGGTGTTTCGCGTGTGTTTGCGCCTGCATTTTTGTTTGCAAGACAATTTATTGAACAAGCTGCGGAGTCGGTTACATTCGATCACGATTGGTGTGGTGTAACTCAGCTAATGTGGGATGAAAAATCTGCTGATAAGCTGGAAAATATGCTTGCGGGTAATTTTCCTTCTGAATTGATTCAAAAACTGTCCGCCGAGGAAACTGCGAATACTATCGGATTACCTATCGAGATGTCGTCTGTGCACTATCCTATGGGAGGGTGGTTGTGCCCTGCCGAGCTAACGCGTGGGTTAATCAAACAATTAGAACAGACATCGTTACTCTCAACGAAGTTTGAACATCACGTTGAAGCATTAAATTGGGATGAAGAGCATCAGCTTTGGACACTAGCGGTCAATGGTCAAACATTTGAGCACTCAACCGTTGTGATTGCGAATGGCCATGAGTTCCAGACATTGAGCCAAACCGCTTCCCTGCCGATGGGACAGGTGAAAGGGCAAGTCAGTCATGCTCCGGCGACCGAAACGCTGAGTCAATTGAAAACGGTATTGTGTTACGACGGCTACATGACGCCTGTTAACCCAAACAATCAGCACCTGTGCATAGGCGCGAGCTACGATCGCAGTCACCTAGACTACGAATTTGATGAAAACGCTCAGAAGGATAACGCAGAAAAGTTAGTTAAGTGCGTACCGAACCAAGAATGGCCAAAAGAGGTAGATATCAGGGGCAATCGATCTCGCCAAGGTATTCGCTGCGTGAGCCGAGATCACTTACCATTTGTCGGAAATGTGGGTGACTTTGAGACGATAAAAACGCAATACGCCAACTTACAAAATCAAAAAGCAGAAGAGGTAGAAACCGTTCATCAGTTCACTAACTTATTCTGCTTCTTAGGTTTAGGATCTCGTGGGCTGAGCTCTGCACCATTGTTAGCTGAAGTGTTGGCCTCGCAAATCTGTGGAGACCCGCTGCCATTACCTGTTGATGTATTGACCGAACTTCATCCAAGTCGAATGTGGGTTCGTAAACTAAGAAAAGGCAAAGCCATTACCGAGCTGTAAGAGTATTCTCTCATTTACATTCCCGACGCAGGTATGTGTCGGGAATCGCTAACTCATTAAGTCACTCGTGTTGAAATTACTTCAGCTGTGCAATTGCTTGTTTCACTTGCTCTGCTACTTCCGGATTTACCGCCTCACCAGACTCCACGTCAAAGTTCTCGTAGAAGCTCGGCACAGATAGCGATGCTTTCACATCTGCTCCGAAAAATTGCGCGGAACCTGTTGCCGCTGCAAGAACGCTCTGTGCGCCACCCGGACCAGGAGAAGTTGCTAAGTAAACGACTGGCTTGTTTTGGAATACGTTGCGCTCAATGCGCGTCGCCCAATCAAATAGGTTTTTATACGCTGCTGGGTATGAACCGTTATGCTCTGCGAAGGAAACAACAATAGCGTCAGCCTCAGCCAAATCACGTAAAAATGCGACAGCACCTTCAGCTTGACCAATTTCTTTCTCTTTGTCTTCGCTAAACATCGGTACTTGATAATTGTTTAAGTCTAAAACGTTCACTTGAGCGTCTTCGACTTGGTTTGCTGCGTAAGTAGCAAGTAGTTTATTGATTGAGGTAGAGCTGGTAGAAGCACCAAATGCGACAATTTTCATGGTTGTAATCCTTTGTTCACGTTTTATGCTAACCAGAATAAAAGTTGAACAGTTTCGCTACAACCACAAAAATTTTATGGAGAGGTTCGAATTTTTCGAAGTAGTAAATGACTTGGACTAATAAACGGAGAACGACGTTCGGAGATTAAGCCTGAGCCTGCAGTTCTTGCCACAAGTCACTGACGATCGCGCGATCAGCTGGGCTTAATTCGGTACGAGCGTCTTCCAAACTGCTCTCAATGCGTGACTTCAGTTCAGTAATATCGCTAATGCCTTCTTCTTCACAAGATGCCGCAGACAAAGAGATGTGACCACGTAGATAACCACCAGCAAACAATTCATCGTCAGATGCTGTTTCAATTCGAGCATCAATCAGTTCCAGTAGTTTTTCTTCAAATTCAATAATCATGGTGTATCTCTGAGGTTATTTGAGGTTATTTAACGCAAAAGTCTGACGCTTCCAGCGGCTTGGTTTGGTAAAACGCACGCAGAGCATCCGAAAGCATTCTCACTCGCAAAGGCAAGCCAGCTTCCAAAATACCCAACACTTCTTTATGCACTTTCTGCATAAAGCCGAGCCTATCTGGTTCAAAATCGCCGTGTAGATTGTCACAACTCACCGTAAAAGGGAAGCCAGCACTTTGTGCCAGAATCCATTCATAAGCTTGCGGACGCACTTCAACTTTCTCAAACTCCGCTTGAACTTCTGCCGTGCGCCCATCGGGTTCATACCAATAGCCAAAATCTTCCAGCAAACGACGCTCTGGCCCTGCCACACACCAATGCGAGATTTCGTGTAATGCGGAGGCATAAAAACCCCGAGCAAAAATAATCCGATGATGAGGATGTTCATCATCAGCAGGAAGATAAATAGGCTCATCACCACCTAACTCCAATTTCGTATTAAATTGGTCTAAAAAGGTGTCATTAAAAATAGTGATAAGGTCTTGGTATTCGTGGGTCATCGTCGAGTTTGTACTTCAGTTTGACATGCGCTGGGTATTGTCGCTGTTTTTATCTATTAGGTAAAGATGCTCCCACAGTTTTGGTTATTAGTTGAATTTATCTGAACATCGCTTTCTCCATATAATTTCTCATTCGTCAGCGTACTCATTTGCTACTACACTCTCGCCTTATTTTGATGCTGCTCAAACTGCTGTTTTTTAAGCGGTTTGATTACAGGCATGTTGCTGGTTTTAATCACTTTTTAAGAATGATAAAACCTTTTGTAAGTGTTGTTGCTGCGCCTACGATGATTCACGTAGAAC
>NZ_WXWT01000273.1:0-19226 GCF_009904725.1 Vibrio sp. V43_P6S15P86 | reverse complement strand
GGTTATTCCAGCAAGGAAATATGCTCAAAGTTGGAAGCGGTTTGAGGATATTCATGAAAAGCTATCCGATGACATTATCAATAAAGAATCTCCATTTTATTTAGAAGATTTCGCTAAACACTATGAGTTAGCATTAAAAAATAAAAGCTAGGAAATAGGGTGATGAAAAGAGTTTATCAGTACATTTTGTTATTAATTTCAATGGTTTTATTTGGATGCTCAGCAGCCAATTTAGTTGTTGATCCATATTCAGATTTAGAAATAACAGCAAATCACAATATTAACCCTGACTCCAATGGTAGGCCATCCCCTGTAGTCGTGTATGTTTTTGAATTAACATCAAATACCCTTTTTGAAAGTCAGGATTTTTTTTCAATTTATGAAGAAAGTGAAAAAGTCTTAGGCCCTGATTTAGTGAATAAATATGAAATATCATTAACTCCAGGTCAGAAAGAAACATATCAGGCAAGTATGTCTCCAAAGACTGAATACTTAGGCATTGTCGCAGCGTTTCGAGATATTGAAAATTCAAATTGGCGACAAGTCATTGAAGTGGATAAGACCGGTTACAACACCTATCAAATTCTGTTAGAAGATCTGTCTTTGGTCGTAAAATAACGTTTAGTTGGCTAATTATAAATGACGCAATACTCCAAGACGGCTTGGTGCGAAGGGATGTTTTTACGTCCCCAGCACTTTCAACAACATGAACGCGCAACCTCTCAAGAATTCAAAGGCTTACATCAGTTTGGTGGGGCTTATAATTGGGGGGTTTGGAAATGTCGAGTAAAAGAACATGCATTAAAAGATGGTCTGATTGAATTAGATCACTTTGAGGCAGTTTTGCCAGATATGACTCTGGTTAATACCTTAACAGCCAGCGATTCGGTTGTGCCTTTATTTATTGATAAAGACGTAGAAAATACGTTAGTAAAAATCACTCTTCCCCTTTCAAATATCAAAGGTAAAAATGTTTCTGATGTAAGTGAGGCGATCGTTTCTCGTTATGTACTTAAAGACGTTGACGTTATAGATAATCTCACTGGGCAGGATGAAGAAACGATTCAAGTCGCAGCCCTAAACCTGGAACTGAAAGCCAGCAATGACAAATTAGCGGGTTATATTGAGTTACCGATTTTGAAAATAAAAGAGGTAACGGCAGAAGGCGAAGTAATACTAGACGATTCGTACGTTCCACCGCTTATCAATTTACTTAGCGACAAAGTTATGTCGGCTTACTTGCGTAACGTTATTGCGATGACAAAGATGCGTGCCGACGTTATTGCGCAGCGATTGATTAAGGGCAAAGCCGCATCTGCATCTGCTGTTGATTTCATCATGCTACAAATGTTGAACAGGTATGAGGCGATGTTAAAGCACTTTAGTGACCTAGACAGGCTACATCCATTGGAATTAGCTACGACCCTGAAAGGTTATATTGGTGAATTAGCTACGTTTTCTGACAAAACCAAGAGGATACCAAGCTTACTTACATACGATCACTTAGATGTATCAAGTGTTTATAGCGAATTGAATCAAGTTCTGAGTCAATATCTGAGCGTTGTCCTTGATCAAACTGCAAGCAAACTTCCTTTGGAGCCACGACAATATGGAATTCAAGTGACGCCACTTCCAGATAAGCGTTTACTTGAATCATGCCAGTTTGTGCTTGCGGTCAAAGCTGATACGACAACAGATGAAATCAGACGTTTAGTCCCGGCGCAGCTCAAGTTTGGACCAGCGGAGCAGATTCGTGATCTGATCAACAATCAGATTAATGGCATAAACGTAGCGCCATTAAGTGTAGTACCGAGGCAGATCCCTTACCAAACGGGTTATGTCTACTTCGAAGTAGTCAAGAAAGGCCCGTTTTGGATGAGGCTGAAAGACAGTGGTGGTATTGCGCTGCATTTATCGGGGCATTTTCCGAATGCTGACCTTGAGCTGTGGAGTATTAGTCAATAGGTGTGCTCAGTATGGAACAAACGATCGTAAAACCAACACCGGGTGGAAGAGCGCCCGCACCGAAACCACAATCAGAAAAGTCAGCAGATAATACGGTAGTTATCTCAAAAAGTCCTGAATTGGTGAATAACGATTCAGTGGTTGCTTATGGGAACAACCCTTTATTGGCAGAAGCGAATGGTCTTTTATCCATTATTGGTCAAATTCGAGCGACAGCGACTCATTCTGACCCGTTGTTTCTAAAAGAGACGTTGGCACAAAAACTTAGAGATTATGAGAACCGACTACGCCACCACGACGTTGATTTGGACACTATTGATACGGCTCGTTACTGTTTGTGTTGCTCGTTAGATGAAGCGGTGCTCAATACTAATTGGGGGGGGCATTCATTTTGGAGCCATGACTCATTGCTTAGTTCTTTCTATGCCAGCAGCCAGGGTGGGGAAGCGTTCTTTAAGTACCTTGATAAGTGCATGGCGCAACCAGATACAAATTTAGATTTGCTTGAATTGATGTACGTGTGCCTATCGCTTGGGTTTCTCGGCCAATATCGTTTGGAAAAAAACGGACTGGAGTCTCACCGAAAACTGAGAAGGCAGATTATCGCTATTCTTAAGTCTTACGGAAGAGGGATACCTCAAGAGCTAAGCAATAGTATCGAACAACACATTTTGAATGGCTCTAAGGCTTCCGACAGAGCTCCTCTCTGGGTTGTGTGCTCCGTAACGGCTGCATTATTGGTTTGTATATTTATGTATTTTAGCTATGAGCTAAACAAGGCTTCCAACCGTACCTTTTCTCAATTAGTCAATTTGGTTCAACCGCAACAGCTTAACCAAGATACAACGTCAGAATCAAAATCAGCGCCAATTGCAGAAAGGATCTCTATGTATCTGGCAACTGAGATCGGGAAGGGGCTAATTAACGTCGAGCCGTTGCAAGACAGGGTAAGAATTTCGTTAAAGTCGCAAGATCTATTTGAATCAGGTAGTGCTGATGTTGTTGCGTATATCCAACCCGTAATTTCTAAACTCGCTAGAACGTTGGAGTCGACCCAAGGCAAGATCATTGTGACAGGTCATACCGATGATAGGCCAATTTTCACGAGTAAATATCCTTCGAACTGGCATCTATCATTAGCTCGAGCTACTGCTATGTCTGAACAACTTATCTCGAATAGCGCACTAGAAGGTCGAGTCATACCAGAAGGGCTGGGTGATGCAAGACCATTGGTTGAAAACAACAGTGACGAAAACCGAGCTATTAACCGTCGAATTGAAATCGACCTCCTTGTCGCGAATTAATAACAGGTAGATAGAGATGCGTATTAAAGAAATTGGCAGAATATTTACTCAAAGGTGGTTTCTAGGTCTTATCGGTGTCGCTGCTTGTTCAATTTTTATTTGGGTTGTTGGTCCACTTATCACGATAGCGGGGTATGAGCCACTAAAGAGCGACTTCCAACGACTCGTCACGATTTTGGTGCTGGTGTTTGTGTGGGCTTTATTCAACGTGACTAAGCAGCACAAGCAAAAAGTTAAAGAAGACGAAAGTATTCAAACGTTACTGGAGGTTGATAGTCAGTCAGATAAAGAAGCGGCGAGTGAAATTGACTTGATGCGCGAGCGTATTGAGCAAGCTGTCAAAGTAGTAACGAAAACACATAAAGGAAAGCGAAGCTTATATGACTTGCCTTGGTATGTGTTGATCGGCCCTCCAGGGACAGGGAAAACAACAGTGTTAAAGCAGTCAGGGCTGGAGTTTCCGTTAGCGGATAGCCTTGGTTCTGACTCTATTGCTGGAGTCGGTGGAACTCGTCATTGTGATTGGTGGTTTGCAAATAAAGCAGTTCTGATTGATACGGCCGGTCGATACACGACACAAGACAGTCAAGAAAAAGTCGACTCTAAAGCATGGCACGGCTTCTTAGGGTTGTTGAAAAAATATAGAACGCAAAGGCCAATTAATGGAGCAATTGTCACGATCAGTTTAGCCAGTGTGATGTCGCAGACGAGAACCGAGCGAAGCCTTCATGCTCGAGCTATCAAGTCGCGCCTTCAAGAACTGAAGAATCAGTTAGGGATGCAATTTCCTATTTACGTACTACTGACCAAAATGGATTTAGTCGCGGGTTTCAATGAGTTCTTCTCTGATCTAAGTAAGGAAGAGCGTGAGGAATTGTTCGGTTTCATGTTTCCGCGTGAAGTGGCTGATGAAAGAGGGGTTATTTCTTTATTCAATAAAGAATTTCATGGCATGTTGGAGCGACTTGATGCTCGAATGCTGAGAATCCTTGAAACTGAAGATGATTTAGAGAAGCGAGCACTTATTTTTGAATTTCCTAAACAGCTAAGGGTATTGCAAGCTAACCTTGATGAATTTTTAGCGGAAATATTTGCACAAAATAGTTTTGAAGAGCCAGCCTTGATTCGTGGTGTGTTTATGTTGAGCTCGGTCCAAGAAGGCTTACCAGTCGATAAGTTAATGAATGAATCGACCAATGGACTTGGACTAAATCGCCTCGCTCTAGCAAAAAGCCCAACAGGATCTCATAGTTATTTCGTGAAGAACTTGTTTGATAAGGTTATTTTCAAGGAACAACTGTTAGGAACGGTTAATCGTCACTATCAAAAGCAGTCAGGGTGGATGCGCCGAGGTGTTTACATTGGCTGTGCTTCTCTACTGCTAGGTGCGTCTGCACTTTGGCTTATGAGCTACAAGTGGAATTCTCAGTTGATTGTCGATACCAATGAGCAAGCCGGCCATATTGAAGCAATGATTGGTGCTGAGAGCCTAGATTTTGAGGCGGATATTATCTCAGCCGTAGAGACATTAGACCGATTGATGACGCTTCCTCTAGGAAAGCAAAGCAACTACGGCGATGCTGATTCCGTAAAAAGGTTTGGTCTCTATCAAGGAGATAAAGTCTCACAGGCGGCGAACAATGCATATTCTGATGCGTTGACCCAATATTACGCTCCCTTGCTTCTTGATAGCTTGGTGACGGAAATGGAAAGTAATCAACAGCATCGAGAGTATTTGTATGAAACGTTGAAAACTTATTTGATGTTATTTAATCCAGACAAATACCAACAAGATGAAGTGTTGGCTTGGTTTAACTTCTATTTTGAACGTCAATATCCGGGTGAACTAAATCTAGACTTAAGAAAAGGTCTGTTACAGCACACTCAAAATTTATTAGAGAATAATGGACAAGGCTTTTCTTATAATACTGCTGCCGTGACTAATGCTCGCGAGGTTTTGACACAAATGTCTCTACCAGAACGTGCTTATCAGCGAATGAAGATACAATTTTCGAAGAGTCATGTTCCTTCATTTCGTTTGACTGATGTCTTGGGGCCTAAAGGGCTTGAGCAGTTTGAACGAGCGAGTGGAAAGCCGTTATCACAAGGCATTTCGGGCTTTTATACGTACAATGGCTTTCATAGCATTTTTCAGATTCAGATCAACCGTACAGTAAAAAGCCTAATGGAAGAGAACTGGGTTTATGGTGACGATCTTAAGGCTCATGAAATTGACCAAGATAGCGCTATTCAAGGAGTCCAATCTCGATACTATCAAGATTATGTGAATGAATGGAAAACTCTGATCGAAGATATTCAACTTAAGCAGGCTCCGAGCCTAGAGCTTGCAACAGAACAAGCTAGAGTTCTATCTGGAGTTGAAAGGCCAATCGAATCGTTGTTGAGGGCAATCCAAAAAGAAGTTGGTTTGTCGAAAGTATCATTGTCAGAAAATCAGAAGGCCACTTCTGAAGTCGCAGGTAAGGTTGCCAAAGTTAAATTTTCGAATACGGCAGATAGACTAGACATGTACTTGCCTGAAGAAAATGGTTTCAATGTTGCACTGCCAGGTAAAGAAGTCGAATCTCATTTTTCGGAGATCTTACGTCTCGGCGAACAAGACTTTGATGATATTCAACAAGCTATGGTTAACTTGCGCTCGTATTTAAGCGATTTATCAAGCTCAGGTAATAATCAGAAAATTGCTTACAAAAGTATTTTAGATGGGACTGTTACACAAGATGTGGCTGCTTCCTTTGCCCGCGCTAAAGAACTTTTGCCTAGGCCATTTAATCAATGGCTAGGTGAACTTTCTCAAGAGTCAGTTAAGTTTGCGGAGAGCGGGTCGAAAGATCATCTAAATCAGCTTTGGGTTACGCAAGTGGTGCGCCCTTATCAGCGGACTATTGCGGGTAGATACCCATTCGAGCCAAATGCAAGCAGAGAAGTAAGGCTGAAGGACTTCAAACGTTTCTTTGGTTATGGAGGTACGCTTGACTCATTCTTCCAAGAGTATCTTGAACCGTTTGTCGATACTTCGAAAAGTCGTTGGCGATTAGAAAAGGAAATTGGAGTTCGTCCAGAAACGCTGATGGTCTTTCAAAGAGCGAAGCGTATCAGGCAGTCTTTCTTTGAATCTGATAATTCATTGCGCGTAGAGTTCGGTATGAAACCAGTGTATCTGGATCAGCACATTACTCGGTTTGTTCTAGAGCTAGGTAAGCAAGATTTGGTTTATAAGCATGGACCAGCACGAGCTAAATCCTTGAGCTGGCCCGCGGGTCAAGACCAGACTCGAATAGTGTTCACACCGCCAGAATCTAAACGTGAGATTGCCCATACTTATGAAGGTGAGTGGGGCATATTCAAACTGCTAGATCAATCACTTAAAGCAAGACCAGAATCACGTAAAGACAACATAGTTATGATTGATTTAAAGGGAAATAAGGTGCAACTAGAGCTTATTCCGTCTAGTGCTATTAATCCGTTTTGGTCAAATGAAATGGAGAGGTTCAGATGTCCACGAACCTTGTAACATCAGCCTGGGGTTATATCGGTAAAATGCCTGCAAAAGGAGACTTTGTGAAAGATGGCTTATCACAAGATTTTTCAGAGCGCTGGCATGACTGGCAGCAGGCTGTTATTGCAGTCAGCAGAGAACAATTGGGTGAAAGTTGGAATGAGCACTTTTTAACCGCGCCTGTGTGGCACTTTGCTCTGGATGTTAGTTACTTAGAAGACTCGACATACATTGGTAGCATGATTCCTAGTGTAGATGCATGCGGTAGATACTTTTTCTTTACTATAGCTCGTGCCGTAAAAGGTGAAGCTGCGCAATATTGGGGGGACAAAGCTTGGACCGAGGACAGTGCATCTCTTGCCCTAGCAGTACTTGAGGACGACTTTGTATTTGATGTTTGGCATAAGAGCATGCAAGAAAAAAACGATTTAGTGGCGAATGTAAAAAGTGAAGTGCGGCCTCTTAAGTTTCTTTATCAAAGCCAAATATCTACGATTTTTCATGATCAAGGTGGAGCAGATCAAAGCGCACTTTTGAATTACCTTATTAAAGAAAAATTGAGTAAGCCATGCTTTTGGTGGACTGAAGGCTCGACTCTAGTTGAACCATGTATGTTTATGACCAGCGGTTTCCCTTCTATTGGTCAATTTTCTGCCATGCTTGATGGCGGTTGGAAAAAGTGGAATTGGTAGGATAGAAGAATGAATTGGAACTATTTTACCTTTGCTAAATCGCACGCAGGAAAAGTACGCCCTTATAACGAGGATGCTCTTTTAGATATGACAGAGCAGCATATTTGGGTTGTAGCCGATGGAATGGGTGGGCATAGTGCTGGCGACATAGCAAGCCAGATGCTAGTGGATAGAATCGCGCGCCATATGCAGGATGTCCCACATACCAATATCGATGATATCCGGAGTGTGGTTCAAGCCGCGAATTTAGAAATTTATCAATACGCACAAAATCACTTAGACGGTAAAACGATGGGAACAACTCTCGTTTTGTTGTTTATCCAGGACGGGTATTACCACTGTCTTTGGGTCGGTGATAGCCGAATTTACCAGCTTAGAAATGGTCATTTTTCTCAAAAAACACGCGATCATAGTCAAGTTATGGATTTAGTCGATCAAGGGTTATTGGCATTTGAAGATGCTGAGTCACATCCTCTCGCAAATGTTATTACCAGAGCTGTTGGGGTAGATGAGAGTATCACTATTGATCAAGTTTCAGGGCAGTTGGCTGATGGAGACCAATTTCTTCTGTGTAGTGATGGGCTTTCTAAAGAATTAACGAGTGATGAAATTCACCGGACATTGTATGCGGACTCAGTAAATCAAGCAGGATTAGCACTCATGCATTCGGCGTTAGTGAGGGGGGCAAGTGATAACGTTACTTGTGCGTTAGTCAAAGTTCGCCAAGCGCAGACGGAATTTGAAGCAGTAACGAGAGAAGACGCGACGATCCCCGTTTTTCTTAGAGGGAGGTCTTATGAATAGTGAGATGTTCGATTGGTATGAACAAGCGTTGGCTCCTATATCTCAAGAGAATCCCACAGGTGTTGATCCTAGAGAAGATGTCTCGCCACAGTCCGCTTATTACCGATTAAAAGATCAGCGTATGGCTGCGCGAAATGCAGAGCGCAATGCGCTTATAGAAGAAGAAAGCATTTATACCCACAGTAACTTATGGCGTGTATTTATTGAGGAAGTACCAGAGATACTTACGAATCAGTCTAAAGATTTGGAATTTGTTGCTTGGCTTATAGAAGCCCTAACTCGATTGCATGGTTTTCGTGGTATGGGCGTTGGGTACAAACTCGCAACCGAGTTCATCGAGAAGTTTTGGGATGCTCTCTATCCAATGCCTGATGAGGATGGCATTGAAACAAGAATATCGGCGATTACTGGCCTCAATGGTATCGATAGCGAAGGAACACTTATTTTCCCTATTGCTTGTATCCCGCTTACTGACGTAGGTGTTGAGCAAGCGTATGCCTACTGGGAATATCAGCAAGCTATTGAGTTGGAGCGTTTAGATGAAGATAAGCGCCGAAATCGAGTCGATCTTGGCGCTACAGAGCTATCTGATATTACAACTACAGTTAAATCTACCTCTGATTCCTTTTATCGTGAGCTAATCGCTGATCTGGAGTTCGCCACAGAGTCATTTAATGAATTCAGTCAGCGATTAGATGAAGCGGTAGGTGATGTTACTCCCAGCTCTTATATATCAAAAAGGCTTGAATCAATACACTCGGCATTAAAGCATCTCCTTGGAGAGCGTTTTAATCAACCACAAGCTGTGTTTGAAGAACTGGAGGAGGTGGATGAATCTACTTCTTCGGAACAACAAGTGAGTTCACAAAGTTCTGATGCACTATTAGCGACAAACATGAAATCACGAGAGCAGGCGATTAGACAATTGCAGCAAGTGGCTGATTTCTTCAGAGAGAGTGAGCCTCACTCACCAGTTTCTTACTCCATCGAACAGATCATTCGTTGGTGTGGAATGCCTCTGCCGGAGTTACTGGCGGAACTTATCTCCGACGGAGATGCAAAGAAAAGCTACTTCCGTTTGGTTGGCATAGCAGAACAAAATGAAAATTAATAAAGGGAGAATGGTATGACGAGTATCCACTCGAAACTGTCACGAGTACGGAAGCCTCGTGTCCACATTACCTATGATGTTGAAACTGAAGGTACAACTCTTAAGAAAGAGCTACCTTTTGTTGTAGGTGTAATGGGTGACTTCGCTGGTCAAAACACTGAAGCGTTGAAGCCTTTGAAAGACCGCCGTTTTATTCAGATCGATCGAGACAACTTCGATGATGTGCTCAAAAAGATGAACCCATCGGTTAAGTTCAAAGTTGCGAACAAGCTTGCGAACGACGATTCACAGTTTGAGGTGGATTTGAACTTTAAATCAATGCAAGACTTTGAGCCCGCTGCGATCGTAAATCAAGTTGATCCACTGCGCCAACTGATGGAAACGCGTAATAAACTGCGTGATTTGATGACAAAAGTTGACCGTTCTGAAGAGCTTGAAAACATCTTAGAGGATGTTTTGAACAACACAGACAATCTGGCAAAACTTGCGGGCGAGTTAGATCTTGGCAAGAAAGCGAAGTCAGACAGTACTGAAGGAGCGGAATAATGACGACTGAAGCTGAAAAGCAGTTAGATCCAACTGTTAATGAACAAACAACTTCATTTTTAGATCAAGCTATTGGTGCAACTAAGCAGACAGAAGCCTCTCGTGCTGAAGAGCTAATTAAAACGCTCACTGAAGAAGCGATGAAAGGGACGGTTACTTGGAACAAAAACCTAACGGTAACTTTTCGTGAAGCGATTAATTTACTTGATAAACAGATTTCTGATCAGTTGTCTGAAGTAATGCATCATCCTGAATTACAGAAACTTGAAGGTTCTTGGCGTGGTTTAAATTATCTAGTGATGAACTCAGAGACGAGCTCTACTCTGAAAATTCGCATGATGAGTATGACTAAGAAAGAGTTACATAAAGACTTGAGTAAAGCGGTTGAATTTGACCAAAGCCAGATCTTTAAGAAAGTTTACGAGTCTGAGTTTGGCAGTGCAGGTGGTGAACCTTATGGTGCATTAATTGGTGACTATGAGTTTACCAACCACCCAGAGGATATTGAGTCGCTGCGCCTAATGTCAAATGTAGCCGCTTCAGGCTTCTCCCCATTCTTGTCCGCGGCCTCACCAGCACTATTTGGTTTTGATGAGTGGACTGAACTGTCAAAACCACGCGATCTAGACAAGGTCTTTGAGTCGCTAGAATACGCTCAATGGCGTTCGTTCCGTGAGAGTGCTGATTCACGTTTTGTTAGCCTGACTATGCCGAAAGTTCTGGCTCGTTTGCCATACGGACAAGCCACTGCTCCAGTTGAGGAATTTGGATTTGAAGAGTTCGAAGTAGATCCAGTGTCAGGTATTGCTGTCAATGCTGAGCATAATGACTACTGTTGGATGAACTCTTCGTATGTTCTTGGTGTTAAGTTAACAGACGCCTTCTCAAAATATGGATTCTGTACAGCTATCCGTGGTGCAGAAGGTGGTGGTCGAGTGGATAATTTGCCAACACATTTCTTCATGAGTGATGATGGCGATCCTGATATGAAGTGTCCAACAGAGATTGGTATTACCGACCGACGTGAGGCAGAGCTGGGTAAACTTGGTTTCTTACCGCTTTGTCACTACAAAAACACCAACTATGCGGTGTTCTTTGGTGCGCAAACCTGTCAAAAACCGGCGAACCACGAATCTCCAGAAGCAACGGCTAATGCGGCGATTTCAGCACGTCTACCTTACATGATGGCGACATCTCGTTTTGCGCATTATTTGAAGGTAATGGCTCGAGATAAAATCGGTAGCTTTATGGAAGCAGAAGACGTTGAGTCTTGGTTGAACCGCTGGATTCTAGGCTATGTAAATGCTTCAGAGGGTGGTGGTCAAGAGATCCGAGCGAAATACCCTCTAGCAGATGCTCGTGTCCAGGTTAAGGAAATCCCTGGCGCACCAGGTTCTTACAATGCTGTAGCATGGCTTAAGCCTTGGTTGCAAATGGAAGAATTGACGACATCTTTGCGACTTGTTGCAAAGATCCCTCAGTCGGGTGGATAAGAAATGAATTGGCTGGTCGTAAGGCCAGCCATACCAAATCGTTATGTTCTAGATGGAAATAGCAGTGTCACTTAACTTTCGCGATCCCAGTAAGCTAAAGCATGAATTCAGCACAGAAGGCTATGCTGAGCTTGATAGCCCGTGGTTGACTCGATTCAATGAATCTTCTGATCTTATAGAAGCAGCTCGAATTTGGCTAGAAGGTACGCGTTCAAGAGATTTGGACAGTTTTCGTCATAGTGTGATGAACACGATAAACCGAATTGATGAGCTATTAGAATCTCAATTAAACGAAATAATACATCATCCTGAGTTTCAACAACTCGAAAGAGGTTGGATAGGCGTCAGGTATTTATGCGAACAGGTCGACACTCGCTCATCAGACTCCGTCAAAGTCAAGGTGTTGGCGGCAACATGGAATGAAGTTAGTAAAGATGCACTAAAAGCCATCGAGTTTGACCAATCAGCACTATTTAAGCTGCTCTATCAAAATGAATATGGCATGGCCGGGGGAGAACCCTTTGGCGTGGTAGTTGGCGATTATCAACTTCGTTGTGATGCGAGTAAAAATTATTTTGATAGAGATCTGTCTGTGCTCAGCAAGATCTCTCAGTCTGCAGCGGCAGCATTCAGCCCGTTCATTATGTCAGCATCGCCGGAGATGTTTGGTGTTGACAGTTTTTCACAGCTCTCTGTGATAAGAGATATTGCGGCCCAATTTGAACAGGCAGATTACGCAAAATGGCGCAGTTTGAGAGACAACGATGATACCAAATTTATTGGCCTGACTGCGCCGAATGTTTTATTCCGTCAGCCATATAAAAGTGATGGTTCACGCAACGATCAGTTCGACTTTCAAGAGCATGTCTACGACTCTAATCGCGATTTGCTATGGGGGAGTAGCGCGTATTGTTTTGCGGCCGTATCAATTAGAGCGTTTCAGGAGCATGGGTGGTTTACGCACATGAGAGGCATTAAGCAAGGGGATTATAGTCAGGGTATTATCGTAGCTCCTACTAGGAACAAAATGCGTGTTAATGGCAAGAATGACCGTGAAAGATGTCCTTTAAACTTAAAGATCTCTGAGAGAAAAGAACAAGAGTTGTCTGAATGCGGTTTCATTTCTATTTCTCCTGTACCTGAAACCGATATGGTAGGGATGACCTCGAATGTATCTCTCTACAAGCCTAAGCAATATGCAGAAAAACACATTTCAACGAATGCAAAGCTCACGTCGATGTTGCAGTACACGTTGTGTGTGTCGCGAGTCGCACATTATCTCAAGGTTATGGGGCGTGACAAGATTGGTGGGTATCAAGACGCAGAAAGCTTAGAGCGGGACTTTCAACGATGGTTGCATCAGTACACTACCGCGTCGGATGAAGCATCTGATGAACTTAGGGCGAAGTACCCCTTAAATGAAGCGAAAATTACGGTTCGAGAGAAAAGAGAAACTCCAGGACACTATTACTCTGTTATCCATTTGCGACCGCACTTCCAGCTCGATCAAATGGTATCTAGCATTAAATTAATTACTGAATTATCACCAGAGCACTTGGTGTAAGGAAATAACAATGACCCAATGGAAAAATGCTTTGTCCCAAGGCCAATTGCAACAAGCTCTAGAGCTATTAATTGATGAAATTAAAGCGGCGCCTAAAGATGCAAGCTTGAGAAGCTCGTTCATTGAGCTGCTTTGCATTGATGGAGACTTCGAGCGTGCGGATGAGCAACTTATGCAATCGATCAAATTGTTTCCTGAGTATCTACCTGGTGCAAGTCAGTTGCGACATTTAGTGAAAGCGGCCCAGGCTAGAAAAGATTTTATTGACGGTGCGGCTAGTGCCAAGGTATTAGGTGACGAGGAATTCACTAAAGAGCTTGTTCGCTTTAACCTCGCTCTCAAAAATCAACACTATGCAGAAGCATCACACCTAGCGCATAGCATTGAAGAGCAGCGTACTATTAAAGGCTTTAACATAAACGGTACAAACTATGAAGATGCTAGGGATATTGATGATCGTTTAGGTGGTTACATTGAACTGTTTTCCACCGCGGGTAACTATTTTCTTGTTCCAATTTCTAGCATTCAAGCGCTAGAAATAAAAGCACCTACCTCTTTATTAGAAAGTATTTGGCGACCTGTAGAGTTTGATATTGACGGACTTGGCGAAGGAGAAGGTCATATGCCATTGACCTATGTTGACTCAGAAACTGACGCACAAAAGCTAGGTCGAGAAACGGATTGGAAACAGCTTGGTGAGCAAGAATCCTTCGTGGGTTTAGGCCAAAAATGTTGGCTAGTTGGTGATTCAGCCCTCCCAACCTGTGACTTGACTACATTGTTAGAGTCGAAACAAATAGCGTAATAATAACATGTCTTTAACCGTTTCTCTGCTCGACAAATTGATGGATAGTGATCCTTCAACTAGAGATGAAAAAGACTTCCCTACGAGCCAACAACAGATGTTGAACAGCTTGCTTAGAGATCTGGAGTCTATGTTAAATAGTCGTATCGGATGGAAAAACATTCCTGATGACCTTTTAGAGGTTCGCTATTCAATATTGAATTATGGTCTGCCAGATTTTTCCTCGATGCCTTATAGCAGCCAAGAGGGGCAGAATCAGCTCTGTGACATTGTTCATGATGCAATTAAAGAGTTCGAGCCGAGGTTAAGGAATCCTTATGTCCAGATTTCGGACGAGAAAAACGCTATTGATAGGGTGTTGAGGTTACAAATCAGCGCCACTTGCTTAATTGATAACAGCATTCATGAAGTGCGATTCAATTCTGAAGTAGAGCCGGTAAATTTAGGTATGAAACTGAGTAGAGCGAAATGAGTGAAGAGTTTCTCAAATACTATAATCGCGAGTTAGCTTATTTACGTCACAAAGGACAAGAGTTTGGGGAGCAGTATCCTAAGATCGCTGCGAGACTCCGTATCAGTGAGGAGCAGGTTGACGATCCACATGTAGAAAGATTGCTAGAAGGCTGTGCATTTCTAACGGCAAGGATTAGACAAAGTTTAGACAATAGTTATCCTCAGTTCACTGAATCTTTGATGGGGCAGTTATATCCGGATTTTCACGCACCAATTCCATCAATGTCCGTCATTAAGATGAACTGCTCTAGCTCCACTTCCTCTTTTTTTGACGTAGAAGAAGGTGAGCGAGTCGTTATCGGTGCTCCTAGATACCACGAATGCGAGTTTAGAACCTGTTATCCGGTCAGAATGTACCCTGTTGATGTGACCTCTGGCGCTTTCAAAAACGCACCGCTTAAATCGGTGGGCTCCCAATGGGAAAGCCATGCTCATTCAGTTTTGAAAATCCAGCTCACCGCCCAAGATGAAGAGACATCTCTGAGTGACATGGGATTAGAACGGTTGCGTTTTTATTTAAACGGGCAATCTCAGTTGACGTTTAAACTTTACCAAATGCTCTTTCAAAATCTAATTGGTTTATCTGTCGTTGCGGGTGGCAAAGAAGTTCGTTCTTTAACGAAAAGGCATCTTATTGAAGTGGGATTTTCAGAAGATGAGAAGGTTGTTCCATACAGTAAGAGAAGCTTTTCGGGAGCAAGATTACTTGTTGAGTATCTGCACTTTCCTGAGAAGTTCATGTTCTTTGATATCACTGAACTCGGATTATCAGAGCTAGCTCTTGGAGAGCAAGCTGAACTGTATTTTTACTTTGATACCAATGATGATTGGCTTCCTAAGCAAGTGGATGAAGAGAGCTTGATGGTTGGTTGTGTGCCAGTCGTCAACTTATTTAAAAGTGTTATGGAGCCCAAGCGTATTCTACCAACCGAGTACGATTACCACTTATCACCGCAATACCAGGAAGCCGAGAGTAACGAGGTTGTCTCTATTTCTGACGTAACATTGAGAAACTGGAACAAAACGTATCACAACCTGCCATGTTATCACGCTGGTGAGCACACGCATTATATGAACGCCAGTGAAATTTATTGGTTGATGAGACGTGAGGATAAAAACTGGGCTGGTGGATACGATGAGCCGGGTAGGGAAACTTACATTTCTTTTGTTGATAAAAGGCATCAATTGTTCAGTCCAGAGAGCCGAGAAAACTGGTTAATGTACGTTGAAGCTGAGTGCTGCAATCGTAATTTAGCGCAGAAGCTTCCATTTGGAGGTGGTCTTCCAAAAGTCTCTTTGCCGGAAGTAAATGACAACTTCGAGTCAGTTCGTTGTTTAGTTTCTATATCAGAAACCCTCCGGCCAGAAATGGATGAAAGTACACGATGGCAGTTAACTAAGCTTCTAACTTTAAACCACTTTACCGAAGAAGATGGATTAACAACTTTGAAGCAAACTCTGAATCTCTATGCATTTTCTGGGACCGCAGAAACGAAAGCGGTAATTGATGCTTTAGCGAAGTTAGAGTTCGAGCCGACTACCGGCAGAGTAAGTCAGAAAGGTAAAGTTGGTTTTGCGCACGGTATAAAAATCATTTTGACGGTTTCTGATCAAATTTTACCTAAAGAGCAAATCTTCCTCCTAGGTAGTGTTTTATCCGTTTACTTTGCACAATATGCTGAAATTAACATTTTTACGCAGCTAGAAATAAGACTTAAGTCAACGGGAAAACCCTTCCACTTATGGCCTGCATTAACTGGCGATAAGGTGTTGCTATGATCGCGGAGCAATTTTATCGAGATCTAAAGCAACATCCGTTGTTTGAAGCAATTCACCTTATCGAACACGAGATCTTGCAAGCCGAGGCACAAATAGGGACAGATGCTCTACCTAAGCATGAAAAACTAAACCTAAAGGTCAACCCATCGTTAGGTTTTGAAAATGCGCAGCTTTGCGATCTGAAACATATTGATAGCCACAAGCTAGCACTAGAAACTAATCTGATAGGCCTAACGGGTGAGCAGGGGGTGCTTCCTCAGCACTACAGCGAGTTAGCTTTGCATCGTCAAAAAGAAGGCGATACAGCAATGGTGGACTTCTACGATATTTTTAACCATCGTTTACTGTCTCTTTACTATCGATGCTGGCAACTAAGTCAATTGACCGTTCAGTCTCGTGCTCATGCACAGGGATTACGTTCACCTTTAGAAGATTGTAAATCGGCATTAACTGGGCAGGGTAGTTCTTTGTCCCTGCACTATGGTGGTGTTTTTGCTTCACCGACGAGAAGTAAAGCTGGACTAAAAAGTGTTCTTGAATGTTTATCTGGATGCCAAGTAAAGATTCATGAGTTTCAAGGGCAGTGGCTACATCTTGCAAAAGAAGAGCAAACACGTCTTTCATCTCGAACTATGCCAGAAGGGCAGTTTGCTCAACTTGGTTCCGGAGCATCCTTAGGCTCGAAAGCTTGGAATATAAACGCAGGAACAACGATCGAGTTTCTGCCAAAGCACAAAGATCTGGTTAGTAAATTACTGCCTAACCATCCAAATGTAGAAATTATTAAACGTGCGGCTTATGAATTTATTGGTAAGCATAAGCAAGTGAAATGGCAGCTCACCACCAAACATAGTTTATTACCTCAAGTTTGTTTATCAAAAAAACATGGTCAGTTAGGTGTTGGTTCTGTACTTAAAAAACATAAACGCACAAAAGATCGAACCATAACAATTACTATTTAAAGGAAACATAATGGCTCCACTCTCACTTTCAGCGTTGGTCGAAAGATTGTCTCCTCAGGCTAAGGAAACACTTGAACAAGCAGCTGCGATGGCAAGCTCTCGAACCCATCACAGTATTGAAATATCTCACTGGTTAATGACGATTATTCAACACCCTGCCGATATTTACTCGGAAGTTTTCGACGAATTTGATGTCGATAAAATCAAGGTTGAAACTGATCTTCAAAAGACACTTGAAAAATACAAAACGGGATGTCAATCGGTCCCAGGTCTTTCAGCTCACACAGTGACAGTGATGCAAAATGCTTTGCTATCGGCAACGATTGAATTCAATCAGGAGCAGTTGGATTGCATTCATCTTTTATTTGCCTACTTGTCCGATAATACGTTAGTCAACATGGCTGGTTCGATTAGCCCTGAGCTAAACAAGATAGAACCATCTCGGTTATTGAACTTTAAAGAAAGTAATACGCGTCAATCAGGATCGAATGACCTAGGGAAATCAAACGCGAACTCTGCACTGAATCAATTTACAACAGATCTTACTGAGCAGGCTAGGGAAGGTAAGATAGATCCGGTTATTGGTAGAGACAATGAAATCCGTTTAATGATCGACATCTTATTAAGACGTCGACAAAACAACCCGATTCTAACTGGTGAAGCTGGCGTTGGAAAAACAGCCGTTGTTGAAGGCTTGGCGCAAAAGATTATCGATGGCGATGTACCTCCTGCTCTACAAAATGTAGCGATTAAGTCTTTGGATCTGGCGTTATTGCAAGCTGGTGCTGGCATGAAAGGTGAGTTTGAAAACAGACTTAAAAACCTTGTGAAAGAAGTTAACGACGCACCACAACCCATTATTTTGTTTATCGATGAAGCACATGGTCTGATTGGTGGTGGGGGACAAGCAGGACAAGGTGATGCAGCGAATATTCTAAAGCCAGCGTTAGCGAGAGGTGAACTCAGAACGATCGCAGCAACAACTTGGGCAGAATATAAAAAGTATTTTGAGAAAGACGCGGCTCTTACCAGACGCTTTCAAGTAGTGAAGGTCGACGAGCCAGCGCCTGAGCTTGCGGTCGAGATGTTACGTGGTTTACTTGATGTAATGGCACAACACCATGACGTCCACATCACTAGCCAGGCTCTCAATGCTGCCGTTCAACTCTCAGCTCGATACATTAATGGCCGACAACTGCCAGATAAGGCTGTGTCTGTTTTAGACACAGCCTGCTCGCGAGTCGCGTTAAGTCAATCGTCTACACCGGGAGGTCTAGATGCGAAAAGGAATAAACTAAAAGCTAAGCAAGCTGAGTATGAGCACCTAAGCCAAGAAAGTCAGCTAGGTGCACCTCTTGATATGCAGTTGCAAGATGTCAGAAAAGAGATTGATGTTCTATCTAGTGAAATAGTTGAACTAGAGATGCTGTGGGAGAAAGAAAAAGAGTGGGTAAGTGAAGCTAAGTCACTTAGAGCTCAAATAATCAAGGAGGGTTCTGAGACTGCTAAGGACAAGTTACAGGAGCTCGAAAGTAGCCTCTCCGCTAACTCGCAGCCATTAGTATTTTCGCATGTCAATGAAGCGCTTATTGCAGAAGTAATTTCAGATTGGACCGGGATACCACTGGGCAAACTCCAGGATGATGAAATCCAAGCAGTACTGAGTTTGAAAGAGAGTTTGTGTAAACGAGTTGTCGGACAGGATCACGCTTTGGAAGTCATGTCTGAAGTGATAAAAACTGCCAGTGCACAGCTCACGGATGAGACACGACCAAATGGTGTATTTCTTCTCACGGGACCAAGTGGAGTGGGTAAAACTGAATCTGCTTTAGCTATTGCAGAGAAAGTGTACGGCAGTGAAGAGAATGTCACAACTATCAATATGTCCGAGTTTAAAGAAGAGCACAAAGTTTCCTTATTATTAGGCTCGCCTCCAGGTTATGTTGGGTATGGCGAAGGTGGCGTACTTACTGAAGCCGTCAGACGCAAACCTTATAGTGTGATTCTTTTGGATGAAATGGAAAAAGCGCACCCTGGAGTTCAAGATATTTTTTATCAGGTATTCGATAAAGGCTCAATTAAAGATGGTGAAGGTCGCGATATAGATTTTAAAAACACTATTATTATTATGACCGCGAATACAGGGACCGAAACGACGATGTCTTTGT
>NZ_WXWT01000467.1:0-13374 GCF_009904725.1 Vibrio sp. V43_P6S15P86 | reverse complement strand
AAATGTTAATTAAAGCAACTCAAAAAGAAGAGTTGCGTGTCGCTCTGGTTGATGGCCAGCGACTTTTCGATCTTGATATCGAGAGTCCAGGTCATGAATCTAAAAAAGCGAATATCTACAAAGGACGTATCACACGTATCGAACCAAGCTTAGAAGCCGCATTTGTTGATTACGGCGCCGAGCGTCACGGTTTCCTTCCTCTCAAAGAAATTGCCCGCGAATATTTCCCTGAAGGTTACACCTACCAAGGTCGTCCAAGCATCAAAGAAGTGCTAACGGAAGGCCAAGAAGTAATCGTTCAAGTGGAAAAAGAAGAACGTGGGAGCAAGGGCGCTGCTCTTACTACTTTCATTTCTCTTGCTGGTAGTTACCTTGTTCTGATGCCTAACAACCCTCGTGCTGGCGGTATTTCTCGTCGAATCGAAGGTGACGAGCGAACTCAACTAAAAGCCGCATTAAGTACTTTGGAACTGCCTCAGGGCATGGGCCTGATCGTACGTACTGCTGGCGTTGGCAAGAGTGCTGAAGAGCTTGAGTGGGATTTGAATGTACTACTGAACCACTGGGGTGCAATCAAAGGTGCAGCGGACTCTAACCCAGCTCCATTCTTAATCCACCAAGAAAGTAACGTTATCGTTCGTGCAATCCGTGACTATTTGCGTCGTGATATTGGCGAAATCTTAATTGATAGCAACACCATCTACGAACGTGCAAAAGAGCACATTCAATTGGTGCGCCCTGATTTCCTTAACCGCGTTAAGAAATATGAAGGCGAAGTTCCACTATTCAGCCACTACCAAATCGAAAGCCAAATTGAATCGGCTTTCCAACGTGAAGTGCGTCTGCCATCTGGTGGTTCTATTGTTATTGACCCGACTGAAGCACTAACGTCTATCGATATCAACTCTGCTCGTGCAACCAAGGGCGGCGATATTGAAGAAACAGCTCTAAACACGAACCTAGAAGCAGCCGACGAAATTGCTCGCCAATTACGTCTACGTGACTTAGGTGGCTTAGTGGTTATCGACTTTATCGATATGACCCCAGTTCGTCACCAACGAGAAGTAGAAAACCGTCTACGTGAAGCCGTTCGTCTTGATCGCGCTCGTGTACAAATCGGTCGTATTTCTCGCTTTGGTTTGTTGGAGATGTCACGCCAGCGCTTGAGCCCTTCTCTAGCAGAAGCAAGCCACCACATCTGTCCTCGCTGTAGCGGAACTGGTGTCGTTCGCGACAACGAATCTCTAGCTCTTTCTGTACTTCGTTTAATTGAAGAGGAAGCGCTAAAAGACAACACAGCACAAGTACTTGCAGTCGTACCTGTGCCAATCGCCTCTTACTTATTGAACGAAAAACGTCGTTCAGTAAACCATATCGAACGCATTCAAGAAGTGAAAATTACGGTAGTTCCAAACTCTGATATGGAAACACCGCACTTTGAAGTTATCCGTGTTCGTGAAGGCGAAGAGTTCGATCTGATTTCTTACTTACTTCCTAAGAAACTGGAAGCAATGAAAGAAGCAGAAGGTAAAGAACCAGCGGAAGTTGACGTAAAACCAAAACGAATTGAAGAGCCAGTTCTTAAAGGCTTTGCGGCTCCGTCTCAAACCGCACCTGCACCAGCAGCTAAACCAGCTCCTGAGGCGAAGAAGAAAGAACAAAAAGTTGAACAAGAAGAGAAACCTGGATTGTTCAGCCGTCTGTTTAAAGCTCTTGGTAGCTTCCTATTCGGTGGTTCTGAAGAAGTAAAAGAAGAACCGAAGCCTCAGGAAGAGAAAAAGCCAAATCGCGATAATCGACGCAACAAACGTGATCGCAATGATCGTCGTCGCAATAACAACCAACGCGATAATCGTGAGAACCGCGACAATCGTGATAACCGTGATAACCGACGTCGTCGTAAGCCTCGTGATGAGCAAGCGAATGAGCAAAACGAAGCTCAACAACAAACCAATAAACAGCAAAACCGCAACCAAAAGCGTAAGCCTAAAACTCAACAAGCAGATAAAGCCCAAGAGCAAAAAGCAAATGCAAAAGTAGCGGAAAAAGGCCTGCAGCTAGCGGCAGAAGCTCGAACTGAAACAAAACCAGAAGAGAGCAAACCAAAGCAACAAAACGCGAAAGCAGAAAAAGTGAAGGAGCGTCGCCAACGTCGCAAACTGAACAAATCTGTACGCGTTAAAGACCAAGAAGCGGTTGAGAAGAAAGCAGAAGAAACGGCGGTTAAGACTCAAGAAACAGTTGAAACCAAAGTTGAGAAGCCAACAGAAGCAGCGGTAGAAGCACAGCAAGACAACAAGCAAGCAGAGTCTAAGCAACGTCGTAACCGTCGTTCGCCACGTCACCTGCGTGCAAGCGGTCAGCGCCGTCGCCGTGGTCGCGATCGCCGTCCTAACCCGTTCCGCCTGCGTAAAGGTGGTGTAGCTTCTCCTGAGATGGCTATGGGTAAAGTAATGCCACGCTACATTCCGAAACCTGCACCTAAGAAAGAAGAGCAAGTTAATGAAGAAGCAGTAGCAGCAGTACCTACAATGCAAGGTGGCTTTGCTTGTCCAGAGATGGCTATGGGTAAAGTGATAATTCGCCGCGAGCAACCTGTTGTAACAGAAGCGCCAGTTGTTGAATCAAAGGTTCAAGAAACAGTTGAAGCGAAAGTGGAAGCTCCAGTAGTAGAAGCACCTGTTGTGGAAGCAGTAATCGCAGAAAAAACTGAATCGGCAGTAGTAGAAACAGCTTCGGTAGAGCCTATCGTTGAAACTCCTGCGACTGAACATGCTGAACCGGTTGATGCCATTGTAGAAACGGCACCTGCTGAAAAGCCTGTGGTTGAAGCAGCAAAAGAGATTGCAGCCGAAGCGCCAGTAGCTAAACCAGAGCCTAAAGTCGAAGCCATTAAAGTTGCGGCTAAGCTAAACGCTAGCGCACCGATGACGAAAGCACCTGGCCCTCAAGAGCTACGCGAAATCACGGTTGCAGCAGCACCGTTCAAAACCGAACGTTACCAAGCTAAAGGTGCGGGTAGCCAAGTGGCTAAAAACCGCGCATCGGCAGAGATGACAAAGCCTAACTTTAACTAGGCTAAATCATTACGTTCAACTGCTTAACGGCATAAATAAATTAAAGGCTACCATCTGGTAGCCTTTTTTATCTTCATATCTGCCCAATAAATTGTTCATATAAATACCAATTCGTGATCACATTTGTACGCCATTATTCGTATCATTCTTGAACTTAATCACACTTTTCGGTAGCATGCGCCGACTCAAGTTTTCGACACCATTCTGATGCTGCTCTTTTAATACTACGGTTTACACTGCAATGTTTGATTAGAAATCAACCACTCAGTGGCTTGTGCAAATACGAATATGTGTCGGGTTTAACTCATTGCAAAGAGAACTTAAAAACAAACATGTTCGAATTTCCCCAATTTTCTAAGCACTCCGTAAAAAATGATGTGCTATCAGGCTTAACCGTTGCGCTAGCATTGGTTCCTGAAGCTGTCGCATTTGCGTTCGTCGCAGGCGTAGATCCGATGGTCGGTCTTTACGCTGCATTCATCGTTGGTCTTATTACTTCCATTTTCGGTGGTCGTCCCGGCATGATCTCTGGTGCAACAGGTGCCATGGCAGTCGTAATGGTTTCGCTTGTCGCGACTCACGGTGTCCAGTACCTATTCGCAGCCATCATGCTCGCTGGTATCCTTCAAATTGCCGCTGGTATGTTTAAATTGGGTAAGTTCATCCGTATCGTGCCTCACCCTGTGATGATCGGTTTTGTAAACGGTCTGGCTATTGTTATCTTCCTAGCTCAGTTGGGTCAGTTTAAAGCGCCAGATATCAACGGCATGCTTACTTGGCTACCACAAGACCAAATGCTGCTAATGCTTGGTTTGGTTGCGCTAACTATGGCAATCATTCACTTTCTACCAAAAATCACAACGGCTGTACCCTCTTCACTTGTTGCAATCGTAACGGTGACTGCTTTAGTGGTTGGTTTGGATCTGGAAACTCGCACTGTTGTTGACTTCTTGCGTACAATGTCTGGTGATGAAGCGGCAACACTCGCAGGTTCACTGCCGACCTTCTCTATTCCGGCGGTGCCATTTACGCTAGAAACTCTACAAATCATTCTTCCATACGCGATCATTCTCGCGGCCATTGGTCTAATTGAATCTCTACTAACACTGACAGTTTTAGATGAGATGACGAATACTCGTGGTCAATCTAACCGCGAATGTATCGGTCAAGGTATGGCAAACATGACTTGTTCTGTGTTTGGTGCTATGGGTGGTTGTGCAATGATTGGTCAGTCGATGATCAACGTAAACTCAGGTGGTCGCGGTCGTCTATCTGGTATCGTTGCTGCTATCGCTCTATTGATGTTTATCTTATTCGCTTCTTCGTTAATTGAAATGATCCCACTCGCTGCTCTGGTTGGTGTGATGTTCATGGTTGTCATTGGTACATTCGAATGGGCAACATTTAAACTAGCGCGTCGCGTACCGAAGCAAGACTTCTTCGTTATTGTTCTTGTGACCGTTGTTACTGTTCTTACTGACCTAGCCGTTGCCGTAGCGGTTGGTGTTATTGTTTCTGCATTAATGTTTGCATGGCAACACGCTAAGCACATCTATGCCGACACATGCTTAAACGAGGAAGGTTCAAAAGAGTACAAGATTCACGGTCCTATTTTCTTTGGTTCTGCCGCTAACTTCTTGGAGTTGTTTAACGCGCCTGAAGATCCAAAAGATGTGATTGTCGATTTTGCAGACTCTCGCGTGACGGATCACTCCGCAATTGAAGCGATTGAAACACTAGCAGAGCGTTACAACTCTCAAGGTAAAACACTACACCTTCGCCACCTAAGTCCAGATTGCCGCAAGCTTTTAGATAAAGCGGGCAGCTTGGTTGAAATAAATGTGAAGGAAGACCCAAGCTACAAAGTGGCAACCGACATTTTAGCGGGTTAATACAAATAAAAAGGGATGGGCTCAGCTCATCCCTTTTCCTATTGTCTTCAAGCCCGGCGATTATAGCTTCTTCAAAATCTCCTCTGATGCCTCTTCGATTAAATCAAGCACCAGTTCAAAGCCATCTTTTCCACCATAATATGGATCAGGGACTTCATCGTAATCTGACCCAGAATGACTTAAAAATAACGATACTTTGTGTCGATACTTCAACGGACAAATATCCAATAAATCGGCTAAATTTGCTTTATCTGCGGCTAATATCAGGTCAAACTTTTCAAAGTCATCAATGGTAACTTGACGCGCACGCATTCCTTTAAAAGAGTAACCTCGCTGCTTTCCTGCGGCCATTGCCCTTGAATCCGGTGGGTTTCCTGCGTGGTAGCCAATCGTACCTGCCGAATCAACCTCCACGGCAATACCCAACTCTTGAGCTTTCGCTCTTAACACTGCTTCTCCGGTTGGTGACCGACAAATGTTTCCCATACAAACAACAAGTATTTTCTTCATTTTATTCCCTGAATTATCGGTGGTTTTTCTTCACGATATGTTGGTCTATCATAGCGAGATAAATCAATGAACCCAAATTAGCTTGGGCACAGCACGAAAAGGAATTGAGGAAGTATTATGTCTATCGAAGAAAATAAAGAAGCACGCCATAAGGCTCGCCAACAAAAAGTCAAAGAACAGGTAGACGCAAAAATTGCTGCTGCTCAAGAGGAAAAAGGTCTGCTACTGATCATTACCGGAAATGGTAAAGGTAAATCGACATCAGGGTTCGGTACGATAGCACGCGCAGTAGGTCATGGTTTGAATTGTGCTGTCGCGCAGTTTATTAAAGGTACTTGGGATAATGGTGAGCGCAACCTACTTGAGAAACTCGGCGTTGAATTCCAAGTAATGGCGACCGGCTTTACATGGGAAACTCAAAACAAAGCCGCTGATACCGAAGCAGCGCAAGGCGTATGGCAAGAATGTAAGCGCATGCTCAAAGATGAATCTATCGATGTGGTTCTTTTTGACGAGCTGACGTACATGGTGAGCTACGGCTACATTGATTTAGACGAGGTCGTTGAAGCGCTGAACAACCGCCCTAAAATGCAGTCGGTTGTCATTACTGGTCGTGGCGCTCATCGCACTCTGATTGAAATGGCTGATACCGTTTCTGAAGTGAAGAATGTAAAGCATGCATTTGAGTCAGGCGTCAAAGCGCTGAAAGGTGTCGACTGGTAAAGCTCACCAGCAGAATTAAAAAAGGGTTGGCTAATGCCAACCCTTTTTGCTTTGGCTCGAATCTAATTGAATAGATTCTTTATCAAACCATCGACTGCTTCTTTGGTTTTTTCGTCTTTGATCTTGTCCGTTAGCTTCTCTACGCCACGATCGATTTCTTTCTGAGCTTTCTGCTTCAGAACATCATCAAATACGAGCTTGAATTTAGGATCCGCCCACTTACCAGACACATTGATTGGAATCGTGATATCTTTCAGCTCATCTATATCTTTGCCGCCTTGGCCTTCTAGGCTACCTACGACTGATGTGCTGATAGTAAAGTTAACAGTTTCATTGATGTAGTTTGCGGTGCCTTTACCACGAACACGGAGCAATGGAGACTGAGCTTGCATATTATCCGTTGATACGACACCTTTATTGAGCTTCAATGTCGCCGTCATCGCACTAAAATCTGTTTTCTTAACTTCATTGGTGCCTTCGACTTTTTGCCCTTTAAATTTCGCGTAGTTTTCACGAATCAATTGAGCAACGTTGATGCCATTTACCGCACCGTCAGCAAAATTGATAACAACCGTACCAGAAAGATTCTTCTTGATACCGGTAGGCGTTAGACTCTTACCGGTAACATTCACATCAATGTTACCCGTCCCTTCAAGCTTGTCGTTATCAGCGACATCAATAAGTAACGGTTGAACTTTCACGCCTTTGATTGACTTTTTCACACTGTAAGTCGCTGGTGACTTGCGTGCATCTAACTTCGCTGTCGCTGAGATTGTGCCTTGGTACAGCTTCGAACTAAATGAAGTAAGCTCAAATACGCCACGATTTACAGTGAAGCTCGTTTTTACCGCTTCCATCTTCGCATTTGCCGCTTTGAATTTGTCGATGGTAATGTCACCCTTTACATCTAACGTTTTCAACGCAGACAAATCAGGCTCAACCTCAGACCCAGCTGGAGCACTCTCGCCACCAGAAGCAGGCTTATTACCTTCGGAATCTTGCTGATCTAATCCTAAGAATTCATCAAGATCGATATTTGGGCTGTGGAGAGCAAATCGTACTTTAGGAATATCGCCAAGTGTCACATCTGCCTTACCATCTAAGGCAATAGCATTCGCTGTTAACTTCTCTAGGACAAAACTCAGGTGGTTTTTCGTTAGGTCGAAAGACAGATCAGACACCATGTCGACTTTCATCGGTGACTGAGGTAATGCATCACCCTCAAAAGTCGATTTAAGAGTTAACTTATCCAACTGCACTTTGCTGATAGCCTTGTCTACACTAAGTTGACCAGCACCCTGCATATCTAACTTCATACCACCAGCGTCGCCCTTCATGGCATAAGTCAGGTTATTTACTTTATCGAATTCAAACGTATCTAAACCGATCGTTGCCGATTCAATCTTATTGGCAGGATCAGAGTATGTCGCATCAAAGTTGATGTTCTTTAGCGCGTAGTTTGCCAAACCTTTTTCTAGCTTAAAGTCGGCCTGACCTTTCGCTGTGAACTTTTGGTCATTCATTTCGCCCTTCACGCCAAAATCAGCCGTTGTCCAGTTGTCAAAAGCGAATTCGGAAAGGTTTAATGAGATATCATAAAGTTTGGTGTAACTACCGGCTTGCTTATCCTGCATTTCTAATGAGCCATTAGAAACCGTAACACCAGCAAGATTAATGCTCCAATCAGAGCCAGAAGGCTGCGTTTCACCATTTTGCGTAGGCGCAGTATCGCTCGCTTGCTCTGCTTGTTGTGTTTGGGCTTTCGTCAATGCATCAATATTCTTGCTGCCATCTTTCTTGGTTTCGATATAGAACTCAGCCCCATCAAGCGTGACGTTTCCAATTTCAAGCTGTTGGCTAAAAAGTGGCATGACAGAGATGTCTACACCAACGGTATCAACTTTGAATAAATTGGGTTTGCTAAAGCCTTGTGGGTTTCGCAATTCTGTATGTCCCAACTCAAAGCCGATCGATGGGAAAAATTGCCAACTGATATCTCCTTCAATCACTAGTTCTAAACCGGTTTGCTTTTGCGCTTGCTCAACAATAAGGGGCTTAAACTGGTTAGGATTGACGAAGATGGTTAACGCTAAAATTGCGACCAAAATGACCACAATCGGTATTGCTAGAATTAAGAGCAGTTTCTTCATTTGTTTTTCCTTGCTCGAGTGTTTTTACAATTATAAGCGCAGACTCCATTTACCGCTGACAGTTCCACAAAAGCGTGAAAAATGTCTGGTTTTAACCTGCAACTGACTAATTTAAAATCAAAAAAAGAAGTGGCACTTAAGGTGCCACTTCTTCTCTTAAAAATAAAGCGATATAGCCGTCTAAAGGCTTAAGCTTTCAAAAGTCTTGCAATGTGAGCTTTTAATACATCGATTGCGATACGGTTTTTACCACCGCGAGGAACAATAATGTCCGCATATTGCTTAGAAGGTTCGATAAACTGCATGAACATCGGACGTACTGTTTGTTGGTACTGCTTGAGAACAGATTCCATAGTTCGGCCTCGTTCTTCCACGTCACGCTTAACACGACGAAGCAAACAAATATCTAACGGTGTATCCATAAATACTGTCGCGTGCATCAAATCACGAAGACGAGGGTCAGTAAGAAGAAGGATGCCTTCTAGAATGATCACCTTTTTAGGCGTCATTGTGGTCGTGTTACTTGTTCTTGTGTGTTCAGTGTAGCTGTACTCAGGTACTTCTACTGCTTCACCACGTACCAATTTTTCAAGGTGCTCACACAGTAGGTCGTGGTCCAACGCACTCGGGTGATCGTAGTTCGTCTTTACTCGCTCTTCCATGCTTAGGTGGCTTTGGTCGTTGTAGTAGCAATCTTCCGTGATGACACCGATTTGATGATCGCCTACTTTCGCGCGAAGCTCATTATAAATAGTGCTCGCGATCAGACTTTTTCCAGAAGCAGAAGCGCCAGCAATACCTACGATGACGCATTGATTATTATCAGACATTAGTTTGCACCCGATGATGATTTCTAGTCACATAAAAAGATAAACTGCCTGATTATAGGGAGTTCACCCCATAGTTACTAGTTGGAATTAGGGTTTAGTCATAAGTTTCTGCCTGCTCAGAGGATTAACCTCCGAGCAAACGTTAAAATGTGCAATTATCAACCAACAGGCATAGTAAACTTAGTTCACCATTGTAAAGCTAATCGCATCTGGTTTTGCTTTGCCTTGCCAAAACATCGTGCTACATACGCGATCGGCAAGTTGCTTATAATACCCTGCATGCTCACTTTCTGGGCGTCTTGCTACCGTTGGCACGCCAGCGTCAATATCTTCTCGCATAGAGATATGAAGCGGAATTTGTCCTAACAATGCTAAGCCAAATTCTTGCGACATTTTTTCAGCTCCGCCCATACCAAAAATATGCTCTTTCGCGCCACATTGACTACAAATGTGATAACTCATGTTTTCCACAACACCAATAACCGGGACATGGACTTTGTTAAACATTGCCGCTCCCTTCCTTGCATCGGCAAGGGCTAAATCTTGCGGTGTTGTGACTAGCACGCTACCTGTTACCGGAATTTGTTGTGACAGAGTCAATTGAATATCCCCCGTACCTGGCGGCATATCAATCACCAAATAATCCAAATCTGGCCAATCTGTTTCAGTTAATAACTGCGACAACGCTTTTGAAGCCATTGGACCGCGCCATATCGCCGCTTCTGATTTATCCACCAAATAACCGATAGAATGAGTATAGATGCCCTGAGCAAAAATGGGTTCCATCCACTTGCCATCACGAACTTCTGGTTTAGCATCTTCTTGCCCCAACATCATAGGTACAGACGGACCATAGATATCTGCATCCAACAATCCCACTTTCGCCCCAGATTGAGCAATTGCCAACGCTAAGTTAACTGCGGTAGTAGATTTACCAACGCCACCTTTCGCAGAACTGACGGCAATGATGTTCTTAACACCCTTAACCGAGTTAGCCACTTGAGTTTCTAAAGCTTTAACTCCAAGGCGAATATTAAATGGGAATTCAGCCACTTTACCCGAGGCTTGCTGCTGTTTGATCCAGTCATGTAGTACGGTTTGAAGCTCATTACTTGCGAATGGCAACGTTATATCAATAGAACCCTGTGTCGTAATCGAAATTGCGCCATGAACATCTGCCCAGTTTTCCACCAACTGTGGATGTTGGAATTGGTTAAACCAGTGACAAAAATCTTGTTTTGAAGTGAACTGATGCATAAGCCCTCCTTTTAGATGTCATGCTACCACCGTCCAGGCTCAACCAGAACCCCAAAAAAACTAAGGCATTCCGCAGTTTGACACCTTGGAGTTAGTCAGTTCATGGGGTAGTATTATCCATCAAAATTTATTTATACCTATCAAGAAAAGCGAATATTAAGTATGGCAAACGATCCAAGAAACTTTCCGTCAAGGAAAATGCTGGTAACTTGTGCCCTTCCGTACGCTAACGGTTCGATCCACCTTGGTCATATGCTTGAGCATATCCAAGCGGACATTTGGGTTCGTTACCAACGCCTACGCGGCAACACTGTAAACTTCATCTGTGCTGACGATGCTCACGGCACGCCAATCATGCTTAAAGCGCAACAGATGGGTATTACTCCTGAAGAAATGATTGCCGCAGTTAGCGAAGAGCACCAAAAAGACTTCGCTGGATTTGATATCAGCTTTGATAACTACCACAGCACACACTCAGATGAGAACCGTGAGCTAGCGTCACACATTTATCTTGAGTTGAAGAAAAATGGCTTTATCTCTAGCCGCACTATCTCTCAGCTGTTCGATCCAGAAAAAGAGATGTTCTTACCGGACCGTTTCGTAAAAGGTACCTGTCCAAAATGTAAGTCTGAAGACCAGTACGGTGACAACTGTGACAACTGTGGTGAGACTTACAGCCCAACAGAACTGATCAATCCTAAATCTGCGGTTTCTGGTGCGACGCCAGTAATGAAAGATTCAGAGCACTTCTTCTTCGACCTGCCTCAGTTTGAAAGCATGCTAAAAGAGTGGACTCGCTCTGGCTCGCTACAAGCTGAAACAGCGAACAAAATGCAAGAATGGTTCGAATCTGGTTTGCAGCAATGGGATATCTCACGTGATGCACCATACTTTGGCTTCGAGATCCCTGGTGAGAAGAACAAATTCTTCTACGTATGGCTAGACGCGCCTATCGGCTACATGGGCTCTTTCAAAAATCTATGTGACAAGCGCGACGACCTAGATTTCGACGAGTATTGGAAAAAAGACAGCTCAGCAGAGCTGTACCACTTCATCGGTAAAGACATCGTTTACTTCCACAGCCTATTTTGGCCAGCAATGCTAGAAGGTTCTGGCTTCCGCAAGCCTAACAACGTATTCGTACACGGTTACGTAACCGTAAACGGCGCGAAAATGTCGAAGTCTAAAGGTACGTTCGTAAAAGCAAGCACTTACCTAGAGCACCTAGACCCTGAGTGTCTACGTTACTACTACGCTGCGAAGCTAAACAGCCGTATCGATGATCTAGATCTTAACCTTGAAGACTTCACTCAGCGCGTAAACGCTGACGTTGTTAACAAGATCGTTAACCTGGCATCTCGTAACGCAGGTTTCATCGCGAAACGTTTTGAAGGCAAACTGTCTGACAACTTTGCAGAGCCTGAACTTTACAACGAATTTGTTGCTGCTGCTGACCGTATCGCTGAGCTTTACGAAACGCGTGAGTTTGGTCGTACAATCCGTGAAATCACGGCATTGGCAGACAAAGCTAACCAATACGTTGATGAAAAAGCACCGTGGGTTGTAGCAAAAGAAGAAGGCAAAGATCAGGAACTACAAGACATCTGTTCTGTCGGTATCAACCTGTTCCGCGTACTGATGACTTACCTGAAACCAGTAATGCCATCGCTAGCTGCGCGTACTGAAGCGTTCCTAAACCAAGAGCTAACTTGGGAAAACATCGCTGCTCCACTAACAGGCCACGAGATCACTAAGTTCAAAGCACTGTTCAACCGTATCGATCCGAAGAATGTTGAAGCGATGATCGAAGCGTCTAAAGAAGATGCGGCGGCAGAAATGGCGGCGAAAGAGAAAGCTGAAGCGGAAAAGAACAAGGCTAGCCAAACCGAGCTAGACAAAGAACCAATCGCTGAAGAGATTGAGTTCGATGCTTTTGCTGCAGTAGATATGCGTATCGCTCGTATCATCTCTTGTGAAGAAGTACCAAAAGCCAACAAACTGCTTAAGTTCCAATTGGACATCGGTGGTGAAACTCGTCAGGTATTCTCTGGCATCAAGTCAGCTTACAAACCTGAAGAGCTAGAAGGCAAGCTAACGGTAATGGTAGCAAACCTAAAACCTCGTAAGATGAAGTTTGGTATGTCTGAAGGTATGATCCTAGCGGCAGGCCCTGGTGGTAGCGACCTGTGGATCCTTGAGCCACACGAAGGCGCTCAACCTGGCATGCGCGTAATGTAAGTTGTAGCTTTACGATCAAATTTAAAAAGTCCTCGCCAGTTCAGCGGGGACTTTTTTTGACTAAATTCACACTTTTGGGGAATTTATGCACCAAACTTGTACAGCATCTTTCCCATCACAAGCCTAACTTACTGTTTTAATATAAGCTAATTAGTGGCATCAAAACTGCAATCTTCCTTGTTAGGTCCAAACACTAACAAGGAGTTGGTTATGTTTGTTTTGATTTCCACACTATTGTCCATCGCTATTTTAGCCGGAATATATCACTTATCTTCTAAACGAGAGCAGCAACATGCGCGCAAATATCAGCTGTTAACATTGTTGCGAGATGTTGTTCACCTTCTGAGACACCACCGAGCTGCTACTCACTACTCGCTTCAATTCCAACAAAACGATCAACAAAAATTGGACGCTCTTCATGATGCTCTGACTAACAAGCTGCATCTTTTAGTCGAAACATCACGGTTTGAAAACAAACCCATGTATCGCGTATTACAGATTAAAGTAGGGAAACTACTTGAACAATGGAATGACCATAGTGTTGCAAGAAACCAGATGGAGCATGGTAAGTTAATTCGTCATTGCTTGTTTTTGATGGATGAAGTAACCATCGCATGGCTAGCGGTTGAGCAAAGAGATGACTTACATAATGAGTATCACATGAACTGGCAAAACATTATGGATAGCTTGGAGACCC